>JAAYSR010000236.1 GCA_012518325.1 Bacillota bacterium | reverse complement strand
TGGACTGCTGTCACCTGGGAACCAACTTCAATTACTTCGCCAACGAACATGTTTCCGAGCCCAAAGGGGAATGGGCTCTCAATGGAAGCAGCCCTTTGAAACAGCTGCCATTCTGGATCGTATTTCTTTTCCTGAAAGGGATTTGTTCCCCGGTACATGTTCAGTTCTGTTCCGTGTTTTGGGGAGCCGTACAGAGTCCTAATCCGCACTTGGTTTGGCTTAAGCTCTACATCATCGGAATAAGTCCGGAATTCGGCAAACCTCGGTGCTGCTGCAACCAGTTCACGAGGCACAGCCTACCACCACCTTTACTTCAGCTGATCTCCCAGCGAGACCAGGTAATTGGCACAAATGCTCAACTGCTCAGTGCGGTCGGGAGGAAGAGCCTCCACAGATGCAGCGCCTTTGAATCCCATCTGATGCAGCTGGGCAAAGACCGCAGCGAAGTCAATATGCCCTAACCCCGGCAATTTCCGGTTGCTGTCAGACAGATGGACATAGGCGAGGCGTCTGTCTGCCCTGGCTAGGGAACCCAAGGGATCAGACTCTTCCATGTTCATATGGAAAAGGTCGGCTATGAGGCCTGCGCCGGGAGAGGAAACCAGCTCCATGATCTCCAGCGCCTCACCAATTGTATTGATACAGTGGGCTTGATAGCGATTTAGCGGCTCCAGCAGGACCGTGACTCCCAAAGAGTCCGCGTAACTGCCCAGGATTTCCAAGTTTCTGATCAGCATGTTCCTGTCCTGTTCAGGAGAACTTTTCCGCTTTGGCAGCGGCAGGTAATGGGAGGTTCCCCAGATGGCCGGAGCAATCACCCCTTTGGCGCCCAGTTCAGCCGCGCACTCAAGCAGCGTCTGCATATCGGCGAGAAAGTGACTTTGCTCTTCGGAATCGTCCCCAACCAGCCAGCCGCGATACCCGCCGCAAATGGCAGTTGCCTGCACCGGGAATCGGGCCAGGCCGGCTTTGATCTCCGGCAGGCGCCTAGGCAGCTCATGCCCGTTAAGTTCAATGCCGTCAATACCATGTACAGCCAGCCATTCAAGCTTGGCAGCAATGCTTTCACCGGGCACCAGCCCTTCTTGAAATGCCAGGATCATGCACTCACCACTTCCGGCCTCTCCGGTGTTATTGCCCATTCATTATCTGAGTCGTAAATGCACAGCTTGTCTTCATTCCAGGTCAACCAGACATTTTCGCCGGCAGTGACGGCAGTGTCCGGTTCTACAGACACCTTCAGCACGCTTCCGGCTAAATCAATGGTCAACAGTTTGAGATTGCCCAGAAGTTCCACTACTTCCACTGCAGCTTGCGCCCCGTTGGTCTCGCCGGCGGGCTCCTGGAAGTGAACACGGAAGTTCTCCGGGCGGACTCCCAGGATTACCCGTTTGCGATCAGCCAACGCTTTGGACCACTTCGGATCCGGTGTGACGGTAAAACCCTGGCCCTTGATCATGAGCCTGCCCTCTTGGCTGGTTACTTCGCCGTGGACAAAGTTCATGGGCGGGTTGCCGATGAAACTTCCGACAAAGACGTTGGCAGGCTTGTCGTAAATCTCCATAGGGACATCACACTGGACGATCTTTCCGTCCCGCATCACCGCGATGCGGTCGCCGAGGCTGAGTGCCTCCACCTGGTCGTGGGTGACATAAATCGTGGTCGCGTTAATGGCGTGATGGAGCTTCTTCAGCTCAGCCCGCATCTGCATGCGCAGCAGAGCATCCAGGTTGCTGAGGGGTTCATCCATCAACAGCACTGCAGGCTCGATTACAAGGGCTCTGGCCACTGCCACCCTTTGCCGCTGCCCGCCGGACAGCTGCCCGGGATATCTGTCCAGGAGGTTGTCAAGATAAAGCAGCTCCGCTACTTTCCGGACACGCCCAGCTTTCTCGGAAGCAGGCACTTTCTTAATTCTTAAGCCAAAGCCAATATTATCTGCAATTGTCATATGGGGAAACAGGGCATAACTCTGAAAAACCATCCCGATGCCCCGCTGTCCCGGGGGAAGGTCGGTTACATCCTGGTCAGCCAGGAAAATCCGTCCGGCATCAATTTTTTCTAAGCCGGCGATGCTGCGCAGTGTAGTGGTTTTACCGCAGCCGCTTGGTCCAAGGAAAACCATGAATTCTTTGTCCCTGATCTGCAGATCCACATTGTCAACAGCCACAACACTGCCAAATCGCCGCGTCACCTTTTCCAGTCGTACTTCTGCCATAGTCTACCCTCCAATCCGCTTATTTGTTGATGGCTACACCCCACATGGAAAGCAGGTAGCGCCGTACTAAGAAAATGAAGATCAGGGCAGGGATAATCATAAAGAATCCGCCTGCAAACTTGAAGTTGAGGGGGGATACGTTCAGCGTACTGATGATATGGGCGGGCAGTGTACGGTTGTGTACAGTGAGCACCGCTGATGCGAACACCTCATTCCAGGACAGGACGAAGGTGTAGATGCCTGCCGCCACCAGGCTGGGCAAGGCCAGAGGAAGGCTCACCCGCACAAAGGCCCCTATGCGGCTGCACCCAAGGGTCATGGCTGCTTCTTCCAGGTCATAGGGGACTTTCAAAAAGAGGCTGGATGTCACCAAGACCACAAAGGGCATGGCAAGCGCGGCATGCATCAGGGCCAGTCCGCCGATAGTATCGTATATGTTTGTCTTCAGGTAGATTACCGCGAGTGGAATTGCCAACAGCGATGTTGGAAACATTCTCGTCATCAGGATACCGATCCGGAACGCCTCTTTGCCCCGGAACCGGAACCTGGCCAGGGCATACCCTGCAGGTGCCCCTACCAAGAGCGCGATCAGCACAGTTGCCAGGGCGACGGCAATGCTTCTGAACGTTGCTGCCAGCACTCCATGGGAGTTGGCGAAGAACCTGAAGCTCTCCAGTGAGAAGTTTTCGGGAATAAACTGGCGCGGCCAGGAGTAGAGTTCCTGCCGCGGCGTCAGGGCTGCCATCGCGATCAGAACGATGGGCATCACGGTCCACACAGCGAACACAGCGGCGGCAGCATAGAACAAAGCCTTCTTCCAGCGCATATCACATCACTCCCACTTGCTCATCTTTGGTGCGCAACAACAGCAGGTAAAGGAAGGTGGCAACTACAGATAAAGCCATGAGCATCAAGGCATAGGCCGCTGCAACCCGCGGATTCCTGACTGTAGTGTACCAGTAGTAGGACTCTGAGGCGAAAACGGGCAGCTGGCGTCCGGCCAGGACCAATATGGGGCCGAACATCTGAAACGCCAGCATGGTCCGCATGATCAGGGCAGACTGAATACTCGGCTTTAGCAGGGGAAGGATGACATAGCGCACTTTCTGCCACCAAGTGCAGCCGAAGGTCTCTGCCGCTTCCGTGTAGTCCTTGGCGATCATTTGCAGGCCCGAAAGGAGGATGACCATAACCAGAGGCGTTGCACGCCAAACCTCTGTCAGAACGATGGCGGCGACCATCCACTTTGGCGTCATGCTGGACAAAAAGATCAACGGCCGCTCTAGAATCCCGAGGTTGTGCAGGATGCTGTTTAAATAGCCCCGTTCTGTGAAGATAGACAGCCAGATCAAGCCGGCCGCCAGATCAGAGATCCCCAGGGGAATTGCGTAAATGTACAGGAAGAAGGTGGAACCGCGACGGCGCTGGTTCACGATGAGCGCTGCGGCAAAGGCCAGCACAAGCTGTACGGGGATGATCAAGATCAACAGAATAATTGTGTTGCGCAGAGCTCCGTCGAAGTAGATGTCGCTGACCATGCGGTCAAAGTTGCTCAATGTGAACACGCTGTCCGGCGACTGAAATGCCAGGCCGGACACTTGGACCAGCGGAATGACAAAAAACAGTGTCAGAAAGATGAGCGTCGGGGACAGCAGCAAAATTGGCAGAGGTATTCTTCTTAACAGTGACATCGGCGTTACCTCCTAATTAAGATGCGGTCGGGAGAATGTCTCCCGACCCATCAGTGAGAAGGCTTACGGATTTGGATACTCCGCACCCATAGATTCGAACAGATCCTGCAGCAGCGCCCACTGGGCATCCAATGTTTCCTGGATCGGTCTGTTCATCACAACGATGGCCTGGTAGGTATCGAGGTAGAGCGGGACAAACTCCCCTGTACGTCCACCCAGTCCTACCGGGAGCAGCGAAACAATTCCGTCAGGCGAGTCTGCCTGGCGGCTGACAGCTGAGGCCAGAATTTTCTCCGGACCTTCCGGAATGTGATCTACCGCTTCCAGGGTTGTGGGGAAGAACCCGGTTCCTTCAAGGACCTGCACTTGTACGTCAGGCGAGGTGATGTACTTGATGAGCTCCATGGCTGCATCGAAGTTCTGCGAACCCTGTGTGATTCCGATGCCGGTGAGCACAGTGATAAAGGCTCTGCCTTTTGGCCCGGCGGGTGCAGGGAAGGCTATGAACTTATCCGGATTCTCACGCACAGCGGCGGTGAGGCGTGCAGTGTGGTCCCAGGCCAGCCAGACTTCTTCGAACAGGAGCGGATCGCTCATGGCTGCCCAAATGCCTGAGCTGGGATGGACGAACCGGTTTAGCTCCTTGAGGTATTCCCACATCTCCACAGCTTCAGGTGTGTTAAATGCCTGTACCTGATAGCCGGTGAATGAGGGATACAGATACCCGTGGAGCATTCTGCCGAACAGGCCGCTGGGCCCTGCCGGCAGACCGAGCTTGGGCCCTCCGGTTTCTTCCTGGAGTATCCTGGCCCATTCAAGGAGCTCATCATAGGTCAGGGCATTCAGATCAGCGCCTTCAGGCAGGTAGTCGAGGGCCTTTTTGTTGGCCATCATAACGTATGTCGCCTGCATCCAGGGGACATAGACCTGTTTTCCTTCCATTTTTCCAAGATTGACAAACTCAGAGATGTACGTCCGGCCCGGAATGCTGGTAATGTCGCCCAAATCGGCAGCAACTCCTTCTGCTACCAAAATCGGGACATTCCCGTGCAGCGTGCCAAAGACATCGGACACGGCGCGCCCTGCTCTGGCCTCGGCAATGAGCCTGTCAAAGAACGGACCGTCGTCTTCGCAGATGAGGTGTACGGTGATGCCGGTTTCAGCAGTAAATGGGGCAAGAATATGGTTACGCGCAAATTCCTGTTCTTCAATGGGTACAAACTGGGTGGATGAGAATGTTATCTCTTGTGCAAATGCGCTTGCCGCCAAGGACACTGCCAGAAGAACCAGCAGGAACAATGAACTCGCTTTTCTTAACACAGTTTAACCCCCTTCTTGTCATGTAAGCTCAGACTGCTGTAAAGCGTTTTGCTTGGCTGTATCCCCTCCTTTTGCATCGCCAGTGCAGGTGCTGATGTTCGGTTGGCCAACCGATTCCCGCAATTCAAGGGAATAAGGCATTTCCAGTTTAACTGGCTCTGTCTGTTCCTGAGTCATCTTTTTGAGCAGAATGTCGGCACATGTGCGCCCGATCTCAAAACAGGGCTGAACAACTGTGCTCAGGGCAGGGCAGGTTAAGGCTGAGAACTCAATTCCATCGAAGCCCATTACCGAGACATCCTGCGGGACCCTGATTCCCCGGTCGCGCAGTGCCTGCAGCACGCCCAGGGCCATTGTGTCGCTGAAACAGAAGATGGCAGTGGGACGTTCCGTCCACTGATCCATCATCACCGCAGCCGCCGCGTAGCCTGAGGCTATGGAATAATCGCCTTCTACTACGCAGCTGTCATCGAAGGTGCGCTCCTCAGCCATATAGGCTAATCGGCAGCCCTGCAGCCGTTCCCGGCTGATGGTCAGATCCCCAACGGGTCCGCTGACAATGCCAATGTGGCCGTGTCCGGCGCGAAATAAGCTTTGCACTGCTTCAAAGGAAGCTTCCACGTTGTTAATATACACACAGCTGATATCCGGTTCCTTGCTAAAACTGAAAGCAAGGACAGCCGGAAGGTCAAGGGCCCGCAAGGCAGTGGCGTAAGCGCTGGTAAAATGGGGCGAACTCATTACTATGCCGGAGATGTTGTTTTTCTTCAGCGCGTCAAGGGCCGAGAGTTCGTCCTCTGACTTGCCGTCGCTGTCGATGACAAACATCCCTATTCCCGCTTCGTTGAGCCTGTTTTTTACTCCCTTGACCATTTGGGCCAAGACAGGGTTGGTCACGTCAGAAACAAAGACAGCGATGCTGCCGTTTACTTTGCCTTCTTTGGCGGCCTGCTGGTCGAAGTATCCTAGGCGGTGGGCCAGTTCTTGCACCCGATCCCGGGTTTTCTTGCTGATCAGAGTGCTGCCGCTAAGTGCCCTTGAAACGGTAGAGGG
>JAAYSR010000235.1 GCA_012518325.1 Bacillota bacterium | reverse complement strand
TAGCCGATTGCCTCTACCAAGAGCTGCCAGCGTACATTGGACCAGACTGTTATGTTCAAGTCCTGGACATCCGTCTGTCCCGGGGCCACCGGCGCGAAGGTCAGCGTATCGGGGCTGGAGATTTTCAGGCCAGGCTCTATCTTGACAAAGAAAGTCACAGTTCCTGAGGCTTCCACACCTAGAGCTATACCCAACATTACAGTTGCCAGCAGCACTGCTGCTAATACCTTGTGTCTAACCATTACTTACCTCCTTAACGGATAGACCCTAAGTAGATTATACACAAGGGGCACTGTTCTGTCAATTATATGTTTTCTGAATCTTTATAATAAAAAGAATGGGCCCAGATGCCCATTCCTAAGTCACTATTTTTTCAGTTCCTCAACCTTATCCAGGCGCTCCCAGGGCAGATCAAGATCCAGCCTGCCAAAGTGGCCATAGGCTGCAACCTGCCTGTAAATCGGCCGCTGCAGATCGAGGTTGCGAATAATAGCCTGAGGGCGCAGATCGAAGTTCTGATGAATCAGCTCCTCTATTTCCCTGTCCGAGATGATGCCTGTACCGAAAGAGTCCACAAAGAGGGACAAAGGCTTCGCTACACCAATAGCATAGGCCAGCTGGACTTCTACCTTCCTGGCCAGGCCCGCTGCGACAATATTTTTCGCCACATGACGGGCAGCATAAGAGGCAGACCGGTCCACCTTAGACGGGTCCTTGCCTGAGAAGGCCCCGCCGCCATGGCGGCCCCAGCCCCCATAACTGTCTACGATAATCTTGCGTCCTGTTAGACCTGCATCCCCCAGGGGTCCGCCCACCACAAAGCGCCCTGTGGGATTAACCAGCACCCTGGTCTGCTCCGTCCAAAGCTCATGAGGGATGATATGTTCTATCACATGCTCGCGGATATCCGCGGAAATGGTTTCCTGATCCACCTCAGGATGATGCTGGGCGGACACTACAATGTTGTCCACCGCTACTGGTCTGTCCTCTGCGTCATACCAAATGGAGACCTGGGTCTTGCCATCAGGCCTTAGGTAAGGCAGCAGGCCGCTTTTGCGCACCTCAGCCAGGCGCTTGGCCAGCTTATGGGCTAACGCTATTGGCATCGGCATATACTCCGGTGTTTCGTCGGTGGCATAACCAAACATGATGCCCTGATCCCCGGCCCCCATGGTGGAGTCAAGATCCGCATCGCCGATTCTGGTTTCCAGGGCCTGGTTGACGCCCTGGGCAATATCAGGGGACTGTTCCTGGATGGCGGTCAAAACCGCGCAGGTGTCGGCGTCAAAGCCGTACTTGGCCCGGTCATAGCCAATATCCCGCACTACTTCCCTGACAATCTGGGGAATCTCCACATAACAGTCGGTGCTTATCTCGCCTAGGACTAAGACCAGCCCTGTGGAAATCGCGGTTTCGCAAGCCACCCTGGCCCGAGGATCCTGCTCTAAAATTGCATCCAAGATAGCATCAGAGATTTGGTCGCAGATCTTATCGGGATGTCCTTCCGTAACAGACTCCGATGTAAAAAGATACTTCCTTGTTGCCACAAATACCACCCTCTCAAGAATAAATCCTCTCCCGAACGAGAGAGGATATAAATCCAGACTATCCATCCCTCATCTCCCAAAACCGCTCAGCGGTTTTGCTGGACTTAGCACCTTGTGGAACTCCACTGGTTGCCGGGCTTCATTGGGCCAGTCCCTCCGCCGCTCTTGATGAGTCATTTACTTAATTTTAGCCTAGCATCTTGAGTTAGTCAACTCTGCGCCAATAATAGGTGGGCATCAGATCCTCAGTGAATTGGCTCACTGCCTGCCGCACCGCCGTCTGCCTCACAATCGGCACGTCATTTTGATGCGGTCCAGGTATGTTCCAGAAACCGGGCTGCTTGCCGTCGGGCCACCAGCCGATTGTCTTCTTGCTGTTCGTACTGCCCTCACCCTGAGCCCTCACCCGATGGATCACATTTCCGCCGCGGGTTTCCATTACCCGCCCTGTGAAGCTCACCATTACCCTGGTGTTCTGGCCAATTTCCCAATCATAGCCCCTTACG
>JAAYSR010000234.1 GCA_012518325.1 Bacillota bacterium | reverse complement strand
CTGTTCCAACAGTTTGAGGGCTAAAGGTTCCAAGCCTTTTTCTTTTGCAACGGAGGCCCTTGTGCGGCGCTTCGGCCGGTAGGGCCGATACAGGTCTTCAAGTTCCTGCAGGGTGGCTGCTTTGGAAATCGCTTTGGAGAGTTCGGGCGTGAGCTTGTCCTGGGCGGCAATCAGCCTTGTGACTTCCTCTTTGCGCTCCTCCAGGCTGCGCAGGTAGGCAAGGCGTTCGGCCAGAGCGCGGATAACAGTTTCGTCGAGTTCCCCGGTGGCCTCTTTGCGGTAGCGTGCGATGAAAGGTATGGTGTTGCCTTCGTCCAACAGTGCCGCGGTTTGCTCGGCTTGACTGACTTTAATGCCTAACTCAGCGGCAATAGCTCTGAATATGTCCATGCTGATCCTCCTCTTCCAGATTAGAATAGCAGAAAGGGGAGGAAGATGCAAAAGGATGTGGAACACTATCTCGAGGTGGTAGAATGCTTGTTGAGTACAAGACGGTTGCTAAGGAAGCGGAGATTACGCTGATTGAGAAAAAGTCCAAGTTCATAGCACGGATTAAGCCTGTTCAGACCCAGGAGGAGGCGGAAGCCTTTATTGAAGGGGTCCGGAAAGAACACTGGAATGCCACCCACAACGTGCCTGCCTATATCATTGGTATCAATCAGGAAATTCAGAAATATAGTGATGATAACGAACCTAGCGGTACCGCAGGCCTTCCCATGCTTGAAGTTCTGAAGAACCACCAGGTGGTCAACTGTGCTGCTGTAGTCACCCGTTATTTTGGCGGCACCCTCCTGGGACGGGGCGGCTTGGTTCGCGCCTACGGCGGAGCAGTGCGGGAAGCTTTGCGGGAAGCAGGCATCGTTCGCATGGTCCCTGCGCGGAAAATCGCCATCACTGTCGATTACAATCATTCAGGCAAGATCCAAAATGAGCTGATGACGCAAGGTATCATGATTGCTGACATCGAATATTTAGAACAGGTGACCTTTCATATCCTAGGCTTCCCGGAAGAAGTCGAGGCCCTCCGCCAAAATGTTCAGGAGTTTACGGCCAATGATTTCAGCTGGGCCGAAGGAAAAGAAGTCTATCATGCGATTCCAGATGGGGAGTGACTGTGACCATGAAGATTACCAGGCCGCCTGGCACTTGGCTCTATCCTGTACCGCCTGTCCTGGTGAGCTGTCAAAGCACGGGTCCCGCCAACATTATCACCCTGGCCTGGGCCGGGATCGCCTGCTCTGAGCCGGCAATTATCAGTCTGGGAATTCGGCCGACGCGCCATTCCTATGATATAATAAGGGAATCAGGCGGGTTTGTAGTAAACATGCCCAAAGCAAGTCAGCTGGAACTGGTTGACATTTGCGGCACGATTAGCGGCAGGGAGTATGATAAGTTCAAGGAGTGCGGATTTACAGCAGTGCCCGGCAATCTGATGCGGGCCCCCCTGATTGCGGAGTGCCCTGTCAATATCGAATGCCGCCTGACTCAAGTGATACCCTTGGGGAGTCATGACTTGTTTTTGGGCGAAGTGGTCTGGGTGCACTATAGCGAAGAGTTTGCTGCAGACGGCCGTTTTGACCTGAATGCAGCCGATCCTCTGGTCTATGGTTTCGGTAATTATTATGGCCTTGGCGAGCTTCTAGGGCGCCACGGCCAATCGCTCCGGCGAATGAGGTGAACAGAATGTTTTCGCAGCTAAATCGCAGGTTTATTCAATTTAGTATTTTTCTTGCAGCGCTTTTTGTCTTTACCGGCCTGGTCAGCGCAGCTTTCCCCGCCCATCAGGGTTTTGTCAATGACTTTGCCAATGTTTTAGATCAGCGCAGCAAAGCTGAAATGCAGCTGCTGGGGGAAAGACTGTGGAAAGAGCAGGGTATCGGCCTGGTTGTGGTTACAGTCTCAACCACTGCTCCAATGGAGCCGAAGGAGTACACAACTGCCCTGTTTAACGAATGGGGGGTTGGCGGACCGGAGGACAGCGGGCTCTTAATGCTGTTGGCTGTGGCTGAAGGCGCCATCGAGGTTGAACCTGGCTACGGTCTGGAGGGCGTTTTGCCGGACGGACTGATTGGTGCAGTGATCGACCAGGAAGGAATGCCCCATTTTCGCAAGCGCGACTATGGACCCGGGCTGGCAGCCATGGCTGTGGCCTATGCAAACATCCTGGCCGGTGAGAAATATGAAATTGCGGAGGAAAAGAGCCCGAATTCCGGCTGGCTGCTATCTTTTGCAATCTTTATCCTGATTGTTGTCCTGATGCGTAGAGGCAGGCGTTACCCACCCGGCGGCACCGGCGGGGTTGGCGGCGGAGGATCAAGGCGCGGCCCTGTAATCATCACCCGCATGCCTCGAGGCGGAGGCTTTGGCGGTGGTTTTGGCGGCGGTTCACGGCCTTCCGGGGGATTTGGCGGAGGACGCAGCGGAGGCGGGGGCGCGGGCCGACGGTTTTAGACTGAAAAGGAGCGTGAAGGAATGAAAAAAGGCACAGTAGTTCTAATTGTTGTTGCAGTAATCGTCTTACTTTTAGGCAGCAGTGTAGTCAAGCGCTACAACCAATTGGTAGCACTGGAGCAAACCGTGGAAGGCAGTTGGGCCCAAGTGGAAAACCAGCTGCAAAGAAGGGCAGATTTGATACCGAATCTGGTTAACACAGTAAGAGGCTATGCAAGCCATGAAGAGCAAGTGTTTGCCGATGTGGCTGACGCCCGTTCCAGACTGTTAGGAGCCAGAACCCCTGAGGCACAGATGGAGGCCAACCAGGGATTAGATTCAGCCCTGGGGAGACTCTTGGCCATCAGCGAAGCTTATCCTGAGCTCAAGGCAGATGCAAGCTTTATCCGGCTCCAGGATGAGCTGGCCGGCACGGAAAACCGGATTGCCACAGAACGCATGCGCTTTAACCAGTCAGTGCAGACCTGGAACACAACAATCAGGCAGTTCCCGACTAGGCTGATCGCCAGCCTGATGGGGTTTGAGCCTAAGCCTTTCTTCGAGGTGGCGCCCGGCGCCAGGGAAGTTCCGCAGGTTGAGTTTTAGCGGCTTAATCGCAGATTGATACGGAAAGGAGCCTTGCTGCTTGAAACAAGGCTCCTTTTAGATCCTACTCAATGTCAAAGGGCCAGGGCTGATTCTCTAACTCCCTGAGCAGGTCGAGGTCCGCGGGGGGAATATGCTCTGCGAAATAGTGCAATACTTCTAACGCCTGCTCCGGATGCTCTGTAGCTCCCCAGATCACCAACTTGGTTAACTGGGCAGGATGCTGGATGCCGTAAATCGGAGCTCCGTCCTCAGCTTCCCCCAACGGGAGCAATACGTCATTTTCCAGAAAGTAAGCGAAGCGATCATCATCGACAGCGATTACATCAGGCGCCTCATTGGCAGCGATGAGAACGATCAGCTTTGTATCCATAGCCCCTGGGGGAAGCAGCTGCAGGTCAATGTAAGTGTCTTCACTTGCTGCATTATAGCTTTCTGCCAGGCCGGACATGACTTCGTTGAGTTCAAAGTAGGCCTCTCCCATGACTGTGATCTTGGTGCGGCCCATGGCTGGGTCAGGGGGTTTGGGCCAGAAAATGACTGCAAGAATCACGGCAAGTACAGCTGCAGCGCCTAGAATGACCGCTGTCTTGGAAACAGGAGGAGGGGGGCCGTCCCCTGCAGGACGTTCGCCCCTGACGGCCTGAGCTGTCTGGGGACACCCTGTCTTGCCGCAGCCCCCCTTTTCTTTCCAGCACTGGACATGATGGGCGCTGCGGCAGCGGGGACAAGCTACGACTTCGTCTGTGTCCCTGAACTGCTGTTGGCAGAAAATACAAGATTGTCCAACGTGTTCTGTGCCTTGCGTTATTTTTTCAAGATTCTCCTTCATTATTCTCTCTCCAAATACAAACAAATGTATAGTATGATATGATTAATATTGTATCATTTTCTCCCGAACGTGCCAAATAAAGGGGCTGAAGAGGGTATGCCCAAAGGCAGGTGAAGATATGAAGCCAGAAGTGACAATTTACACAGACGGGGCATGCAGCGGCAATCCTGGACCGGGGGGCTGGGGAGCAATTTTGCGCTATGGCAGTCATGAAAAGGAAATGTCCGGATTCAGCGAGGCAACTACCAATCAGCGTATGGAGCTCCTGGCGGCCATTGAAGCGCTGGGCAGCCTAAAGAGGCCCTGCAAAGTGAAACTCTATTCGGACAGCGCTTACTTGGTCAACGCCTTCAACCAGGGCTGGATTGAAAACTGGCAAAGAAACGGCTGGCTCAACGCAAAAAAGGAGCCGGTCAGCAACGCTGATCTGTGGCGCAGGCTGATTGCTTTGAGTGAGACTCACGATATTGAGTGGATTAAAGTCAAGGGCCATAGTGATAATAAGTTTAACAATCGCTGCGATGCGCTGGCCCGCGGGGCTATTGAAACCAAGGGATAGAGGTGGGATGCTCATTTGCTGAGAGATTATCAAGAACTCATGGAAGAAGTCAAAGAGATTACTACAATAGATGGGTTTGTCGCGGCCTGCCTCGAGATCAAGGAAAGCATGTTTTTCTACGAGCGGGACTTGATGCTGGCTGCTTTCAGCGCGTCCCTGGAGTTGCTGGCAGTTGTGGTGATGCTGGGTGCCGCCCTCAAAGGAGAGGCGGAGCTACAGGAAGCCTACGCAGAGTTGCAGAGTTTAGTAGACGGACTGTTTACTGATTTGAATAAATTCCAGTTTCCCCTGGATGTTCAGTATGTGGTGGACAATTTTCTGCAGGGAGCAGGGTTGCAGACACGTTTGCGGATGCAGGCCTATGGGCAGATGATGCAGTGCTACAGCTCTCAGGCCGACACTGATGAAGCTGATCTGGATCAGATATTGGAGGAAGCGCATCAGCTCCTGCAGAAAAGGGACAATCATCTTGAGCAAAATCTCAACCTGATCCTGGGCCGTGCAGGAGCTAGGATGCTGCGGGGAGCACCCTTGCGGCCTATTTGGCTGAAAATCAGCCACCCCCGCGTTCAGGTGGTGATCCAGGGGCTGCAGACCTTGATGAACAATTTCAAGGTCACACCCTACTTCAACTTTCCCCTTGAGGACATTGCCACTGAGCGGCAAAAACGCACAATAGTGAAAGGGAACATAGTGTCAGACCTGGGCGTTTTCCGCAACTTCCGCCAGGGCGGGTCCGGCTACACAGATTTCAATACGGTGCTGGACAGGGATAAGTACGACTATTTCTTCGAAAGCCTTTTTTCCGGCTTTGAACACATTGATGCGGAGCCGGATGAGCAGGTTGTGGATCTGATTCTGAAGATTCTAGGGGCTCGGGTGGTGAACCCGGACATTAACCCAAGTTTTCTGATCAGGCTGCTCGTGTACTGCCACAGGTGGTCACTTGTTGAAGTGAGTGATTTGATTCTGCAAATCCTGGTTGATCTTGACCCGGATGATCCCCTGTATTTCGAATGCTGGAGTCTGCTTAAGTCTTTTGGCGGCAAGGAGTTGCCGGCCATTCGGCGTTTTGTGCGGGCAAACCGCGATTCCCCTTTGTTGCCTTATCTGGCCCTCTTTCTCTCCCACGGGCCTCCGACTAAGCGCAGATGGAGTTTGCTAAGGGAAATGTTCGAACATTATCCCGAGGAGAACGAGGAAAAGGCCCAAATGGCAGTCTCAATCGGCCGTTATGGCGGTGAAGAAGCAGTAACCTTCCTGGAGCAGGCCCTTGAATCTACAGAGCATCATGGCCCTTACAGGGAACATCTAAAGCGTGCCCTGGAAAGGGCGCGGCAAAGCATAAACTAGTTTCCGCTCAGCTTATTGGCAGCCCAGCCCGCGGCATCCTTGACTATCGCGCTAGGATGTTCCCGGGCTGTTTTTTCTAAAAGAGGCAGAGCCTCGGCTCTGCCCTGGTTGCCCAGGATGATGCAGGCGTTGCGGGCCAGTACATTCTTGCCCCGCCAGGCCATGCTAGTTCGGCCGAACTGCTCAGTAAACTCCTGTTTTGTCAGATCCAGCAGGGGGAGCAACTCGATGTGGGGACCAACCAGGGGACTAAACTCCCTGTGCCGGCTAGGCTGCGCTGTCTGGTTGACAGGGCACACCTGCTGGCAGATATCACAGCCCCAGAGCTTCCCGCCGATTTTGTCCCGCAGCTCAAGGGGGATGGGCCCCGACATTTGGGTTAAGTAGGAGATGCAGCGCTTGGGCTGAATTTTCCCTGGAGCAAAGAGCGCCCCTGTGGGGCAGGCCTGTACGCACAGAGCACAGCCCTGCGGGCAAGCCCAGTTATCCTGCTGCTTGGTTTTGGTGGGGGGCAGTTCAACATCGACCAGAATCTCCCCCAGGAACACCCATGAGCCAAAGGGCGGTACATAGACGGCACAGTTTCGTCCGGGATAACCCAGTCCCGCTTCTACGGCCAGGGCGCGGTCGATTAGAAAGGTGGTATCAACTGCTTTGGTGCATCTGCTGGCGCCAAAGTGCTCTTTGAGAAAGCCGATGACTTTGTTCATGCGCTCACCCAGAACCTGGTGATAATCAACACCCCAGGCTGAGCGGGAAACGGTTCCATGCAGCGGGGGACAAGCTCCCGGACTGCCTGTGAAATACGAAACGGCCAGTGAGACAATACTTCTTGCGCTTCTTTGCAGGTTTCTTGGGTCGATGCGTTTTTCAATCTCCGGGTCGACAAAATCGGGGTAGCGGTTTTCGGCCTGGGCTTCCCTGAGAATGGGAAGCATGTATTCGATTCGTTTGGCAGGCATGACGGCGAAGGCATCGAAGCCCGCCTCATAAACAGCTTGCTGCAGCTTCCGCAGGTTCACAGAGATGCTCCTTTCACACTTTATTGAAAAAGAGGAGCACTTGGCTCCTCTTACTGTTATCGGGCTGATTCTACAGAAACAATCTCTGGGATTTCATGCTTGAGGATTCGCTCAATTCCGCCTTTAAGAGTCAACTCAGACATGGGGCAGCCTACACAGGCACCGGTCAGCTTTACGGTGACTACGTTATCTTCGTTTACTCCGACCAACTCAACATCTCCGCCGTCGGCCTGAAGGGCAGGACGAATTTTATCTAAAACCGCTTGTACTCTATCTTTCACTTCGACACCTCCTTGGCGCTTGTTCTACAAATATAAGTATACACCTTATGTTTAGCGATGTCTATGACGAATTGCCCACTTTGACTAAGTCCCGCAGAATGTCCGATAAGGAGGTGCCTCCGGGTCGGGTGGAGCTGCGTACTCTGCCTGTTCTGGGCTGTGGGAGAAAGGATCCGCCAAGATTTGCAGCAGTTTGTGCAAAGGTCGGTAGTCGCCGGCCTGCACCGCCGGCCTGAGGGCTTCTTCTACCCGGTGATTGCGGGGAATCACCGCAGGATTGCTTTGCTTCATCCGTTTTTGCGTTTCCTCCCAGGGTTCAGCGTTGCCGCTTAGGCGCTTCTGCCAGCGTAGTTTCCACGATGCAAATGCTTCTGACCGGTAGAGGCTGCCTTCGTCGAATCGGCCGAAAGTCAAGTCCAGAAAAGTGTTTGTGTAATCTGCTCTGTGCTCATACATCAGCTGCAATAGATCCCCAACGAGCTCCGCATCTTCTTCTTGGGCGCCCTTCAGACCAAGCTTGCGGCGCATGCCGTCCAGGAAGTCTTTATTGTACTGGGCGTGGAAGTTTTTCAGTTCATCTTCTGCCAGCAGGCGTGCCTTTTCCTGGTCATCATCGATGAGGGGAAGGAGGGCCTCAGCAAAACGGGCCAGATTCCACGCTGCAATTTTGGGCTGATTGGCATAGGCATAACGTCCATGATAGTCAATGGAGCTGAAAACAACTGCAGGATCGAAGGTATCCATAAAGGCGCAGGGTCCGTAGTCAATGGTCTCGCCGCTAATGGTCATGTTATCTGTGTTCATCACTCCGTGCACAAAGCCAACCAGCATCCAGCCGGCCACCAGCGATGCCTGGGCGCGGACTGCAGCCCTGAACAGCGCCAAGTATTTATTGGCTTCCAGGCTGATGTCCGGGTAATGGCGCTTTATGGCGTAGTCGGCAAGCTGCTTCAGAACTTTTTCGTCCCTGAGGCCTGAAGCATATTGAAAAGTGCCTACCCGCAAGTGGCTCGCTGCCACCCTGGTGAGCACCGCACCCGGCAGAAGCCTCTCCCGCTGCACCTGTTCTCCGGTAGTAACCACAGCCAGGCTTCTCGTTGTGGGAATTTTCAGGGAGTGCATGGCTTCACTGATGATGTACTCCCTCAGCATGGGCCCTAAGGCTGCTTTCCCGTCGCCTCCCCGGGAATAGGGGGTGCGGCCTGAGCCTTTCAGCTGAAGGTCATAGCGCTGGCCGGAAGGGGTAATCTGTTCACCGATGAGGATCGCCCTGCCGTCACCTAACATCGTGAAGTGGCCGAACTGGTGCCCTGCATAGGCCTGGGCCAGGGGCAGCCCGCCGGGAGGATTTTCATTGCCTGCTAAGACAGCTGTTCCAGCCTCGCTCCTCAGCGCCTGGGGAGAGAGTCCCAAAAACTCGGCCAGTTCATCATTGATCACAACTGCCTGAGGAGCAGGAATAGAGGCCGGTTCCTGGAAGGAGAACAGGATCCCAGGCAGGCGGGCGTAAGAGTTGTCGAAGTTAAAGCCGAAATCACTTTGCATAACGTCCCTCCCGGAGTTATTATGCCGTACATATGAAGTGCTATTCCAGTCCACAATCCAGCAGCACACCCTGCATTCAGTCCTATTGTACCACAGTTCTGCCGGGGAGTGCAGGAAGTTGAGAGAAGGTCCCGAAAGGTATAGGATAATCAGTTTTGTTGTGTACGATCGCCTTGTCTTTTTCTCCACTGATGGGGAATACATAAAGAAAGATGATTTCTGCATAGGCAAACTATAGAAGACAAAGGAGGTTGCCTGTGACCAAGCAGCCAACAGCTAGAATGTATCGCGGTTTCACTCTGGATCCCTTTCAAGAGCAGGCAGTGGACTTTATTGACCAGAACAAGTCTGTCCTAGTGGCTGCTCCGACTGGAGTAGGGAAGACCTTGATTGCCGATTACATAATCGAGAAGATCTTTCGGGAAGGGGGCCGGGTGGTTTATACAGCACCGATCAAGGCGTTGAGCAATCAGAAGTACAGGGAGTTCAAAGCCCTGGTGGGCCCTGAAGCCATGGGCATTTTAACAGGGGACATCGTCGTAAACCCCGATGCACCGATTCTGATCATGACAACGGAGATCTTCCGTAATATGCTCCAGGAAGATCCGGAGCGTGTCAGTGATGTTCGCTATGTGATTTTTGATGAAATCCACTACATCGATGATCCGGAGAGGGGGAGCGTATGGGAAGAAAGCCTGATTTTCATGCCGCCTTCCATGCGTTTTCTCGGATTAAGTGCGACCATCCCCAACGTGGATGAGCTGGCCAGCTGGATCGAAGAGGTGCAGGGATCAGATGTAGAAGTGGTAACCCACTCTGAGCGGATTGTACCTCTGAAACACGCGCTCTATGAACGTTCCCTCGGCTTTACAACCATGGGCAGGCTGCAGAAAAAGCATCGCCGGCTGATGTCGGAAAGCACTGACGGCCGTCCCGATGTGCCGGCGACCACCCACTTGGACTTGGTGGACGCCATCAAAGATCAGTACCTGCCCTGCCTCTTCTTTACCTTCAGCCGCAGAAAGTGTGAAAGCAACGCGCTGGAGCTCAGCGAAGCACAGGACTTTCTGGACAAAGCCCAGAAAGCCCAGGTGCAGGCAATTATCGATGAAGTGCTGGAGCGTTATCCAAATGTAGAAAGCGGACGCTGGCCCCACTTGAGACGCCTTCTCTTAAAGGGGATAGCCTATCATCATGCGGGCATGCTGCCTGTTTTAAAGGACATTGTGGAAGAGCTGTTCACGCAGCGCCTGATTCAGGTGCTCTACTGCACAGAGACCTTCGCGGTGGGCCTCAACTTTCCCTGCAAGACTGTCTGTTTCGATTCCAGTACCAAATGGGACGGAGTCACATTTCGGCCCATTTCAAACCGTGAATATTTTCAGATGGCCGGCAGGGCAGGGCGCAGGGGCATTGATGAAGAGGGGTATGTCTTCACCGTTGTAGATTTGAATTACTTCGACGCCGGGGAGTTCCCCAGCATGAAGGAGGATGAAGTGGAGCCCCTCCAGAGCCAGTTCGCCCTGACTTATAACTCCATCCTGAATTTGGTGAAAAACTACAACGAACAGGACATCCACCGCATCCTGGGGCAGAACTTCGCTACTTACCAGGCTTCGGCGGAGCGGCAGGGAGTGCTGGTGCAGATCGAGATGCTGAAAGATGAACTTGCCCGTTATGAGCAGCATCTTCGCGGCCGGGACGGGCTTGCCCGCCTAATTCGCAAGAAAAGTGAGCTTGAGCGCCGTTTGGCCAACACTTACAACCGACGGGCCAAGAAGGGCATGAAGCGAGATCTGCGTGCTCTGATTCAGCGCATTGACAGCGCCTTTTTCCGCGAATATCCAGGACAGCAGCGCTCGGCGCTGCGGCGGGAGCACAGGAAGTTCCGCAGGAAAATCGCAGCCTATGAGCGCCTGATGCTGAGGGAAGAGGCCCTCGACCCACATAAGAAGTACATTCAGGAGTTTTCCGACAAGAAGGCGTTTTTGGAAGCCCTGGGCTATTTGGAGAATGATGAGCTGACTACTGCAGGACTTTTGGCCAGCCAGATTCACGGCAATGAGCTGTTAATTACCGAGATGTTCATGGAAGGGTTGTTTCAGGCCTATACGCCCCCTGAGCTCAACGCAGCCCTGGTTTCAGTCGGTTACGAGCCCCGGAAGAACGAGTTCCGCATCAAGCATAGACTGGATTTTTCGCCGATCATCCGCATCTGGCATTCCTTGATGAAAATGGAGCAAAGGATGGTTGGGTATTCGACTGTGCAGTTTAACGATCATGTGGCTGCCTTGGCCTACCGCTGGAGCAATGGTGAAAGCTTCACCAAGCTCCTGGAGGATTCCTCCGTTGATGAGGGCGATCTAGTCTTTGCCTTCAGGAGAGGCATCGACCTTTTAAGGCAGGTGCGCAACGCTACGACTGAAGACGCACATCTCAACGGGAAACTGCGAGAATGTATTGAGCTTATGGATCGGGATGAAGTTTCTATTTGGCTATAGATAGCATAATGAGGTGCAAGATGTGAAGTATCGACTCCTTGCTTTAGATATTGACGGAACGCTGCTAAACAGCAAATCGGAGCTGACCCCCCGCACTAAGGAAGCAATTCGTAAGGCTAAGGAACGCGGCATGAAAGTTCTGCTGGCAACCGGGCGCAGATTGGCAGGCACCCTTCCCTTTGTCCAGGCCTTGGGTTTGAATGAGCTGGTCATCGTGCATAACGGGGCTGTGGTTTATGATCCCTCTTCAGCAAAGATTCTGGCGCAGCACGGGATCGACCTGGCTGCTGCCCGGGACATAGTGGACAAGCTTGACTTTCTGGATATCAATTATGTTGTCTATACCGGGGAGAGCGCCGGTGAAAGGGTGGTAGCCCCTGCAGGCAGCTGGGACGAACCCGAGGATCTCTTAGGCTGGTTTTTAGGCGTGGAGGCAGAGTTTTTACCGAAGGTGGACTTAGAGGCTGCCCCGGTGCGCATCTCCCTGATTGACAGGGCAGACAGGGTTGAAGCCCTTTACGGGGAGTTTGCCGGGGGCAGCTTTGGAAAGGTGAACGCCATGCTCTTTGGAGCAGAGGGTGACACCTGGAAGGGTATTGAAATCATCGCTTTCGGCTGCAGCAAGGGTGCCGGACTGGCCTTTGCTGCTGAGCGGCTGGGGCTGGAGGCAGAGCATGTAGCGGCCATTGGCGACAATGTCAATGACCTTGAGATGATTACCTGGGCAGGCCTGGGAGTTGCCATGGCCAACGGTTCTGAACTGCTCAAGAGCAAAGCGCGCAAGATAGCTCCCGACTGCGACCAGGACGGCGTGGCACAAGTAATTGAGGAGCTCTTGGCTTAGGAGGTTAAGCTGTGACTTGCCTGTACTTGGTTCCAAACAGTTTGATACGCAGATTCAGGCGGCGCCTGGTCAGGGAGGGAGACTCCTCTCTGGTGATGACGCTGCCCGGACTCGCAGCCCAGATTCTCAAGGAGGGTCTGGTTTCCTACAGGGAGGACAAGATCGTGGAAGAAGTGGCTGTTTGGCAAAGCGTCCAGGATTATGCCGAAGAGCTGAAGTTTTTCGCGCCTATAGCCCATTACCCGGGTTTTGTCCAGGAGCTGAAAACGCTGTTTCAGCAGGCGGATTTCGGCGAAGACATCTTTGCTTCCATGCCCGAAGCAGGCCGCCTTGAACTGTATTTACTGCATACCAGGTACAAAGAAATTCTGGCGGGCCACGGTGTATTGGATGCTGCAGACCAGATGAAACGCAGCGTAGAGTTGGCAAGGCAAAGGAAGGCGCTGCCTGAAACAGAGAAAGTAAGAGTGTATGGATTAGGCGAGCTTCGCCCCCTGGAACAGGAACTCGTGCAAGCTCTAGCCCGGGGAAGGTCATTGGAAGTCATTCGACCGGAGGCTTCAGCTGCAGAGGTTTCAGTCAGCAAAGCAAGCGACCCCATTGCCGAGGTGGAGATGATTGGAGAGGAGCTGCGCCGCAAGATCGAGCAGGGTGTTCCAATTGACGAGCTCGGGGTGGCGTTCCCCAATCCTGGGCAGTATTTGCCGATTCTCCGCATGGTCTTTGGGAAAATGAAAATCCCCTGGAGGGTGCCTGAGGTGAGTCTGCGCAACACTCCTCTAGGCAAGACTTTCCTCACCGCATTCCTGGCAGAGCTGCAGGGCTGGCACAAACACCACTGGGAGCTGCTGACTGCACCTGGCTGGGGTCTCCCCCATGTCTTAACGGACGAAGAAAAGCGTCTGCTCCGCCTGGGGCCTCCTCTTAGGGGTTTTCCTGCCTGGCGCGAGTATCTAGGGATACAGCCTGGCTGGGAAGAGCTCTTTGAGCTTCTCAGCGCCATCGTCAAGGAACTCTTCCCCAGACCCCTCAGGGAATACGGGGCCCTGCTGGAAGATCTGCTGGACAAGCTTCAGCCGGAGTTGTGGGTTGTGCCTGATGAAGAGATAGATAACTGGGCTGAGCTCGTGAAAGCGTGGGACGGCCTGCAGAAAATTGCCCAAGGTTTCACCCAGTTTGACTGGACGATCACGCCTGAGCGATTTGTTCAGCTGCTGCAAGACCTTCTGGACAGTTATCAGATCCAGGGCAGACGGATTTTTTCTGAGCAGGTGCAGGTGGTCAGTGTGGAGCAGCTTGGAGCTCAGATGTATGGGCAGCTTTACGCAGGAGGACTGGTGGAGGGTCAGTTTCCGCCCCTGAGGAACGCTCATTGGCTGACCAAGGCCAGACCTGCCCTGGTGAGAACAGAACTTTTTGAACGCCTGCTCAGTGCAGCAGCGTGTGTGAACTTATACTATCCAGAGGTGGACCGGGCAGGCAAACTGAATCTGCCCGCGGCCATCCTGCCGAAACAGGCAGAGGAAACCAGGACCGTCAAAGGGGAAGGAATCCACCACCCCACTCTTTTCCTGGGGGAAGGTTTCTTGGAGGACAGGGAGCTTCTCAAGGAGCTGCAAAGCAGGGTCCTAGAGGACGGTCTGTCAGTCTCCCAGCTGAACCGCTATGCCAACTGCCCCTTCCAGTTCTTCTGCAGCTATGTCCTCAGGCTGGTACCGGATGAAGAAGTATCCCTGGAGCTGGATGCCAGGGATCATGGCAATCTGGTCCACAAAGCACTGCAGGTTTTTTGGGAGGAGCACCTGGAAGGTCCCCTTCCGGATGTCGAGGACGGACAGGTCAAGATTGAAGGCCTGCTGAGAAAGGAATATGACGGCGTGGGCGCCCAGCCTTCCAGCAGACTGATCAGGGAAATGCGAAGTTTTATCCGCTCTGACTTAACCTGGGCCCAGAGGGGATTTCGCCCTAAATATCTGGAAAAATGGTTCCAGGGGCTGGCCGTCACTACAGCTTTGGGACCTGTAGTTATCCGAGGACGCATTGACCGTATTGATCTCAACGCGGAAGGTGCCTATGTGCTCTACGATTACAAGACGGGGACTGCTCCCCAGATTAGCGCCATGGTCGCGGGAAAAGATGTACAGATTGCCGCCTATCTTCTGGCTGCCCAGGATATCCTTCCCCAGGGACAGAATGTTGGCGCAGCCTACTACGTGATCAGGGAGAGAAGCAGGAAAGGTATATTCCATGAGGCTTACTGCAAGGAACTTGGCGTAACTAAAGGCAAGAATGTTCTGGACGAAGCGGGTTTCGCAGTGCAGAATGAAAAGTTTGCCGAAATCTTGCAGGACTATGCCCAGCGTATCCTGGAGGGTGAGTTTCCCATTGAACCTGCCAGTTCCAGAATCTGCAGTTTTTGTGCCTTTCAGGGTATCTGCCGTAAGGAGGTGGGGTTCTAATGTCTTTTGAACCGACGCCCAGCCAAGAGAAGGCTATTACCACCATCGACCACCCCCTGGCGGTTACAGCCGGCGCAGGCTCAGGCAAGACGCGAGTTCTGGTTGAGCGCTATCTGCATCTGCTAGGGACAGGCGTTCAGGTAGATGAAATTGCCGCCATTACCTTTACAAAAAAGGCCGCCCAGGAGATGAAGGATCGCCTGCGGGATGAACGGCCCGACTTAATCGAAAGCATTGAGCAGGCCCAGATTTCAACGATCCACAGTCTCTGTCAGCGCATTATTAAGGAACACCCTCTCCAGGCAGGGATTGATCCCCGTTTTCGTGTGGGAGAAGAGTGGGAAACCAGGGTTATGCTCGGCGAGGCGGTTGAAGAAGTGATCGCTGAGTCGGATCCGCCTGAAGAGCTGGGCAGTCCCTCTGAAGTTGCAGCTATGGTGCTGGACTTGTATGAGAAAATGGCCGGCAAGGGGGATTTTGACTTCGATTATGCTTTTTCAGAGGACGAGGTGGAAGATTTCCCCTTGTTCCAGCTCCGTCAGGCTGCCGCATGGGTGTTAGCCCTAAAACCCACCACCGAGGTCCAGGAACGGATATTGGCAGAACTGGCAGAGGAGTGGCCTGCTCTGGCTGACCTGTTGGCCTTCCCAGATGACGGGCTGCGCCTGGAGGCTCTGGATGTACTGCTTAATCTGATTAAGAAAATAAGGGGAAAGCTGGCTGAGCAAACCCGGGAGTTTCGGAACTTAATCGAAAGGGCCCAGGGGATCATTAAGGAGAAGCAGGGCCGAATGATCCTTGCGTATGTAGGGGAGATTTTGGCACAGGTCCACGAGCTTTACCGAGAGAGGAAGAGACTCTTCGGCGTCTTGGACTACAATGACCTGGAACAGCTTGCCTACGAGCTTCTGCAGGATCCGAATGTCCTTGCCGACTACCCCTTTAAGCATCTGTGCGTAGATGAATTCCAGGACACCAATCCCCTGCAGAAAAAAATTGTGGACTCGCTTGTAGAAGGCGGTGCCACGCTTTTTGTAGTAGGTGACCCTAAGCAGTCGATCTATCGTTTCCGCGGTGCAGATGTAGGGGTCTTTCTGGATACTAAGGCAGAAATTGCAGCTGCCGGCGAGACTGTGTTTTTGGAGGAGAACTTCCGCTCCCGCCCTGAGCTGCTCAGTTTTGTCAATGCTTTTTTTGGCGAACTTTTGGCCGGGGAAGCCATAGGCTTTGAAAAAAGTGCGGCAAAAAAAGAAGAAGCTGGACAACCTTGCGTGGCGATCCTGCGGACGCCGGCAGAAGATGAGCTTTCTGCCGAGGCCAGGGCACTGGAGGCCGAGCAGATCGCCCTCAAGATCAGAAAGCTGGTGGACGGAGGAGAGTACCGCTATGAGGATATCTCCCTTCTCTTCCGGGCGATGACCAATGCGCACATTTATGAGAAAGCCCTGAAAGAAGCTGGCATTCCCTATGTGAATCTCAGCGGCCGCGGGTTTTTTTCAAAACAGGAGATCCAGGATGTTCTGCACTACTTCCGCTGGCTGGAAGATGCTCAGGATGAGGCCGCGCGATTGGCAGTGCTGCGCTCTCCGTTCTATCTGGTTTCCGATGAAGGCCTGTTCTGGCTTAGACAGGGACGCTTGGACAAGCTGAGCGCCAAGGAGCAGGAAGCGGTGGTCAAGTCGCAGGCAGACTATGACTTTCTCAAAGCCCAGTCCAGGCACAGACCCGCCCCGGAGGTTATATCCAGCCTGCTGCAGCGGACAGACTATGTGGCTAAAACCTGGCGCCTGCCTTTCGGACCGCAAAAGGTTGCCAACATAGAAAAACTTCTGGAACAAAGCTGGGATCTCTTTGCCAAGGATGTGTATGCAATTCCGGAACAAGCGAGATTTCTGCGCCTGATGGCACGAGAAGCGCAAAAAGAGGGAGAGGCCCTCCTTGATGCGGAACATGCCGATGTGGTGGTGCTGCGGACGATTCACGGGGCTAAGGGCTTGGAGTTTCCAGTAGTCTTTCTGCCTGACACCAATGCCGGAGCAGTGCGGGCTCAGAAGGGAGATATTCTGTACCATCCCGACATTGGCTTAACCTATCGCGGCATGGCAAGCTTTGAACGTCTGAAAGAGATCGAAAAGCAGGAAGAAATCAGCGAGGCCAAGCGCTTGCTTTATGTAGCTGTCACCAGGGCTGAAGAGAGGCTTTACTGGTGTGCCAGGGACGGCAAGACAGCGAAAGACAGCTGGTGGTCCTGGCTCCAGGCTGCCCTCGAATGGCTGCCGGGAGATCTTTATAGGGAGGTGCCGGGGACCCTGCCGCCCCTTGAAGGCAAGGCGCCTTCGGCAGAACTTGTGCAACCGGAGTTTCCAGACTATGTGCCGCTTACGCCCCAATACAATCAGGTTTCCTTTTCCGTCACTTCATTGATGAGTTATGCCCGCTGTCCTCGCTATTATTATCTCCGCTATATTCTAGGCGTGCCTGAACGCAAGCCCGTCAGAGTTCAGGCTGGTTCAGGCGGTGCCGGGGCGCCCCTGAGCGGGACCCAGAGGGGAAATATTGTGCACCGGGTGGTTGAACAGATCAAAGACCCGCGCATGCTGTCGGAACTGGTGGAACATGCTGCCGCGATGGAAGGTGTGGTACTGGATAATAGGCAGAAGTCCGGGCTGGAGGAGGTTATCACAGCCTACCTAAACAGTGAGTTTTTTAGCAGAGTGCGGCTGGAGCAGGGACGGGGCAAGATTTTCCAGGAACATGATTTTATTATTCCCGCGGGCGACTTTTATGTAAACGGCTTGGTTGACCATGTCTACCTCGGTGAGGGGGGCATTGAGATTGTCGACTTCAAGTCCAACTGGATCACCCATGACCAGGTGACTCAGGTGGGTGCAGGTTATGATGTGCAGCTTCGCCTCTATGCCTGGGCGATGGCTAGGGAGTTTGGGCTGCCTGTAATCAGCTCGCAAGCCTATTTCCTGATACCTAACCGTTTATACGGGCTGGAAGCTCGGCTCTTGGACGCTGATCAGACAGAAGAGTGGCTGATTAAGACCTGTACAGACATCATTCAAGGCTCTGAACAGGGCGCGGCGGCTTTTCCCATCAGGAGCGACTGTTCTCTCTGCCCCCAGAATGCATATTGCAGAACTTCTAATGATGTTTCTCCTTTTGGGGAGAATACAGGTATTGACATGGAATGGGCCAAGGAGGAGTTATTGTGAAATTCACACAGTGTGAACTGAGCGAAGGTGTGCGCCTGCACCTTTGTGAAACGGATAAGTTTACGTCCCTGACCTGCAAGATCTTTATCCAGCAGGACCTGAAGGAAAAGGAGGCGACGGGCACCGCGCTCCTGCCTCTTTTGCTGCGCAGGGGATCGCGAACCTTTCCTTCCACCCTGCATATTGCCCGGGAGTCGGAGGAGCTGTATGCGGCGGAGTTTGGTTCTGACATTTTGAAAGTCGGTGAGAGGCAGATCCTTGAGCTCTACTTTCAAATGGTGGACCCCAAACTGCTGCCGCAGGGAGAGAAACTGTTGGAGCGGGGGCTAAGGTCGTTTTGGCAGATTTTTACCGAACCCTTTGGCCCTGGCGATCGCTTCCATGAGCCGTATTTCTCACAGGAAAAGCGCACCTTGGAACAGGATTTGAAGGGGTTGGTCAATGATAAGCGATCCTATGCCCTAGCTCGGTTTACAGCCCTGATGTGCGAGGACGAACCCTTTGGGATTTACAAATATGGTGATCTGGAAAGCTTGGAACACTTGGACAACCGCTTTGTATATGAGCATTACCAGAACCTGCTGCAAAGGCATCCCCTGGATGTTTTCATCGTCGGGTCCAACCTTGACCAGGCGGCAGATCTCTTCGCGTCGCTGATCCCAAGCTCCGGCCGCAGTGTCACGCTGCAGAAGCCTATGAGAGTTCAGGTTGAAGGGGAGCGGGTTTTCGAGGAATCTCTGGATGTAAACCAAACAGTTCTGGTAATGGGGTACCGTACAAACTGCACCTATCTTGATGACGATTACTATGCGCTGCTGGTGGGCAACGGAGTTCTCGGCGGCTTTCCCCACTCCAAACTGTTCATGAATGTGCGCGAAAGAGCCAGCCTTGCTTATTCTGTGGGTTCGAGCATTGAAGGCAGCAAGGGACTGCTTACGATCGTAGCAGGCATCAGCGATGACAGCCGGGAGCAGGCTGTGGAAATCATTAATGAGCAGGTGAATGCCATTAAAGGAGGGCGGATCAGCCCTGAGGAGCTGGAGCAGACAAAACGGGGCCTGATCAGTGCTATGACCGGCATCAACGATAATCCTGCAGGCATTATCGATCGCAATGTGATCGGAATGGTGGAGGGGGAGCTGCGCTCCGTAGACCAGGTTGTGGAAGCCATCAGCAGGGTGGAATATGATGATTGCGTCCGAGCGATGCAGGGCATTGAACTCGACACCACCTATCTGCTGCGTCCAGGGCAAAAGGAAGGAGCAAACTATGGAGAAGATTAAGACCCCCACTGGAGATACCGTATACAGCAAACGGCTGCCCAATGGTTTAAGCTGTTTTGTCTTTCCTAGAAAGCAGTTTTTGAGAACCTACGGGATGTTGTCCACCAATTACGGCTCCATAGATCTTAGATTTGGAGTTTCCGGCGGAGATTGCGTGGATGTTCCCGCGGGTATTGCCCACTTCCTCGAACACAAACTCTTTGAGGAGGAAGGAGGCAGTGTTTTCAGCCGTTACGCGGAATGGGGCGCATCTGTCAATGCCTTTACCAGCTATACCCAAACGAGCTATCTCTTTTCTACCACCGAGAATTGGGAGGATTGCCTGCGGCTTTTGATTGAGTTTGTGAACAGTCCCCATTTGACGGACGAAAACGTAGAGAAAGAGAAGGGAATCATTATCCAGGAGCTGCAAATGTATGCAGATTATCCGAGTCACCGCATCCACAGTCTGCTCTTGGAGAACCTGTACAGCGAGCATCCCGTCAGGCTGGATATCGGCGGCACGGCAGAGTCGGTGCAAAGAACCACTGTGGCTGATCTGATGCGCTGCTACAATACCTTCTACCAGCCCGGAAACATGGCGCTGGCAGTTGTCGGCGATGTGGATCCGGCTCAGACTCTCCAGATGATCGAGGACAACTATCCCGTCTGGGAGCAAAGCACAGGACCCATTGAGCGTTTTGATCCTCCAGAGCCGCGTCAGGTCAAGGCCGCCAGGGTAGAGGAAGAACTGCCAGTTTCTCGTCCCCGCTATCTCTTAGGTTTTAAGCACGAGCCCGTCTGGCAGGGGGAGGATCTTCTCCGCCAACAGATTGTGATGTCTTTGGGCATGAGGCTGATTGCAGGCCGGAGCTCCGCAAGCTATGAGAGGCTGTACGCAGAAGACTTGATTACAGACTCTTTTTCAGCATACTTCAGCGCAGACCCTAGATTTGCCTACTCAGCCATGGGCTCGGAAACCCGGGATCCTGATGCCCTCCATCATGCATTGAGCGGGATCATCAACGAACTGAAGACTGCCCGAGTTTCCAGCGGCGATGTAGAACGCCTGAAAAGGCAGTTTTACGGGGCGCATCTTGCGTCCTACGACTCCTTCGAGTATACCGCAAATCGCCTGATCTCCAACTATTTTCGGGGGATCCCCTCTGACAGTTTCCTGGAAGTGCTGCAAAGCGTGACAGCAGATGAGGTGCAGGCTGCCCTGGCAGAGCATCTTGACTGGGAGCGGTCGACTACTGTTGTGATAAGGCCGGTGAATGATCATGAGCAAGAATGAGCTTAGAAGGGAATTGAAAAGGGAGAGGGGCAGGGTGCCGAAGGATCTGCGGGAGCAGTGGAATCAGGCGATCTTTCAGCATCTTTCCCAACATCAGGTTTATGCAGAGGCTCACAACGTCATGACCTATCTCTCCTTCGGCTGGGAAATCGACACCTGGCAGATTGCAGAACACTCCCTGTCCCTGGGCAAAGAAGTATACGTGCCGGTGGTGCAGAGCAATCCCAAGGGGCTTGTGGCCAGGCGTTTTACATCCCGGGAAGCTCTTTCCCCTGCCGTCTTTGGCATTTTGGAACCTGGACCGGAAGCCCCTGCTGCTGACCCTGAAGAGCTGGATCTGATACTGGTGCCAGGCCTGGCCTTTTCACCTCAGGGCTACCGCATCGGCTACGGAGGCGGCTACTATGACCGGTTTCTGGCCTCGACGCCTGCGAAGACCGTTGGCTTAGTGTATCAGACCTTTGTGCGCGATGTGCCTGTAGATCCCTGGGACAGGCCGGTGGACTTCCTAGCCACTGACGAAGGTGTGTTTGGAAGGAAATAGTCCCCTTTTGCAGAATTTAGGGTAGCAAAAGGAGGCGTCCAATGGTGCTCGGTAAATACGTTTTGGCAATTGATCAGGGAACGACGGGAACTACTGTAATCCTCTTTGACCGCCAGTCTGAGATGGTCGGAAAAGTGTATCAGGAATTCACCCAATACTATCCCAAGCCGGGCTGGGTGGAACATGATGCCCTGGAAATCTGGGCTGGAACTTTGGAGCTCTTGGAGCGCATTTTTCAAGAAACAGGTGTAAACCCCGCTGATGTAGCAGCCATCGGTGTGACTAATCAGCGCGAAACGATGGTGCTCTGGGACCGTAAAACCGGTGAGCCGGTGACCAGGGCCATTGTGTGGCAATGCCGGAGAACTGCAGGCATTTGCGACGATTTGCGCAGGCAGGGTTTGGAACCTCTGTTTAAGCAAAAGACAGGCCTGATTTTAGATGCCTATTTTTCAGGCACCAAGCTGAAGTGGGTTTTTGATCACCGTCCTGAGCTGCGGGAAAGGGCAGGAAAAGGCGAACTGGCCTTTGGAACAATTGATTCCTGGCTGATCTACAAACTCACCGGAGGGCAGAGGCACATTACAGATTACAGCAATGCCTCAAGGACACTGCTCTTTAACATTGCTGATCTCAAGTGGGACTGCGATCTCTTGGATGCCCTGGACATCCCGGAAGAGATTCTGCCTGAAGTTGTTCCTTCCAGCGCAGTCTACGGACACACTGCAGAGCTCGGCAGGATTCCTGCAGGCATTCCTATTGCTGGGGCAGCAGGGGATCAGCAGGCGGCGCTGTTTGGCCAGACCTGTTTTGAGCCAGGCACCATTAAGGCAACCTTCGGCACAGGTGCATTTATCCTGATGAACACAGGTTCCAGGCTGATCTCTTCAGACAGGGGCCTAGTAACCACTGTTGCCTGGGGCATTGATGGCAAGGTAGACTACGCTTTGGAAGGCAGCGTGTTTGTGGCAGGGGCTGCAGTCCAGTGGCTCAGGGATGAACTCGGGCTGATCAAGCAGGCAGCGGAAACCGAAGCGCTGGCTCTGTCTGTGCCCGATACCAATGGCGTATACTTTGTCCCGAGCTTTGTGGGCTTAGGGGCACCCCACTGGGAACCCTATGTGCGCGGTATGATGATGGGCATTACAAGAGGAGTAACTAAGTCCCATCTAGTCAGGGCTACCCTTGAAGCCATCGTTTTTCAGACGAAGGATGTAGTAGATGTCATGGCCGCCGACGCTCAGCTTCCCCTAAAGGTTTTGAAGGTGGATGGAGGAGCGTCAGTAAACAATTTCATCTGTCAGTTCTTAGCAGACCTTACCGATATCGAGGTGCAAAGGCCGCGGATATTTGAAACCACCGCCCTTGGAGCTGCATACTTGGCAGGGCTGGCTGTGGGTTTTTGGAACAGCCCGGAGGAAATTCGCGAGTATTGGCAGGCCGATCAGGTTTATAAGCCGGAGATGAGACAGGCTCAGCGCCTGCGGCTGGCTAAAGGCTGGGATAAAGCCATCGCCAGCGCCAAGAGTTGGGTGAGCGATGATTAATTTCAAGAGTGTACGTAAACGGCGGATGCAGACCCTCAGGGAAGGTTTAGGGCGGAAGCCGATTATCGCTGGGCTGAAAGGCATAAAGGAGGCCCGACTTACCGGCGAGGCGGGTGTAAAAGTCTGTTTTTATCTGACAGGTGACATTTTTGAACTCAGGAGTTTAGCGAAGTTTTGCAAGGAGCAGGGGCAGATGCTGTTTGCCCATGTGGACCTGATTGCCGGGATTGCCAAAGACGGTCCGGGCATGGAAGTGCTGGCCAATGAGGTAGGCATTGACGGCATCCTGACCACAAAGGGATACCTGGTAGCAGCGGCACAAAAGGCGGGCATGCTGGGTATTCAGCGACTGTTTATGCTGGATTCGGAAGCACTGAAAACCGGATTGCGCATGATTGAGTCCAGTCAGCCGGACGCTGTGGAGATTTTGCCGGCGCTGGTGGTGCCCGCTGTGCGCGAACGTCTCTTGTCCCACGAACTGCCGCCCATGATTGCTGGAGGGTTGGTTGAAACCGAGGAGGAGCTGGAGCGGATTGTCAGGCCTCCGGTATTGGCTGTTTCCACCAGTCGAGCCGAGTTATGGAACTATGAAAGGGTGTAAAACATGGATCACAAATGGTTGGAAGAGCAAAGGGAGGAAGTCGGCTTAGCGTTGGCCAGACAGGGAATTCGCCTGGCGGTTCCGGTTGCAGACGATGGCACAAAGGGTGCTGCAGCACCTGAGAACAGCTCCCTTGCTTCCTTTATAGATCATACTTTGTTAAAACCTACTGCGTCGCAGGCCCAAATCAGGCAGCTTTGCCAAGAGGCCCTGGACTATGAGTTTGCGTCCGTATGTGTGAATCCGGTGCATGTCCCTGCCGCTGCCGGAATTCTAGCAGGCAGCGCAGTCAAAGTCTGCACTGTGATTGGATTTCCCTTAGGTGCCAACTCCACGCTGTGCAAGGTTTTGGAAGCACGGGATGCTGTGGCGGCAGGGGCAGAAGAAGTTGATATGGTGATGAACATAGGCGCCCTTTTGGAGGGGGATTATGCCAGGGTGTATTCGGATATCAAAGCGGTCCGTGATGGAGTGCCCGGGCAGGTTTTGAAAGTGATCCTGGAAACAGGTTATTTAACCAAGGAGCAGATTGTCAGAGGCTGCATCCTGGCCAAAATGGCCGGAGCCGATTTTGTCAAGACCTCCACAGGATTTGGACCGGGCGGCGCTACGGCAGAAGATGTTGCCCTGATGCGAAAGGTTGTGGGTGCCGACTGCGGTGTGAAAGCTTCCGGAGGCATACGGGATGCTGAAACTGCTGTGGCGATGATTAAGGCCGGCGCCAACCGCCTGGGGGCCAGCTCGGGAGTGGCCATTATGGAGGGTTTGAGGGGGGAGACCGACTATTGAACCTGTACAGATCCAGGTTAGTGTTTTTGCAGCTGCTGTTCATACTTATTTGTGGATTTAATGGCCTTGTATCTGGAAATGAGCATCCGGCAGACTGGTTTGAGCATCAATATGGAAGCAGTACAGTAGCAGCTGAGCTGATTGAAAACGGCGAAACGACTTTGCTCGTCAGCGGCCTGCTTACATTCGCCTACCCCGACGGATTTCAGCTGAAGTATGTCACTCGGGATGCACCTGTTACCATCACTGCCCACGCCGATTTCTTAGAGGTCCAGAGGGGAAGCGAGTACGAATACGGCTATGATCGCTTCTGGCTGTTTGAGGATGTCAAGAACCAGATCTTTGCCTTGGCTGAGTTTTCCCGCCTTCCGCTGTCATTTTCCGGCAGGGAAACCATTGCTGAGCGGAAAGCCAAGCGTTTTACGGCGGTTGATGATCCACAGTTCCTATTATGGTTTGATGAGGAAACCGGTTTGCCTCTCTTGATCCGGCAGGGCAAGCAAACCCTGCTGGTTGTGTCATCCTATCTTGTGGAGGAAGAACAGCTGATCCAGGTCGAGCTGGAGCTTTACTTCGGCCCTGAGCAGGCTCGGGTTGCTCTGGAACCTGGTCCAGGCGGCTGGGTGCCGGCCAGGCTGGAAGTTGCGGATGCTCCAGGCGAGGTGCACATGTCCTTTTCTAACTGGTCCTTCCAGGAAGAATGGGAGGACAATCCAATGCCAAGACTGGCAGAGCTGAGTGAGCTGCGCGCTCGCCTTCTGGAGGAATTCCATGGGGAGAACTTTGAGGCCGCTTTGGAGATCAGTCAGCAGATGCTGGCCTTAGCCCCCCACTTTTGGCAGGTTTATCTGTATCGCGCCTTTGCTAATGACGGTTTGGACAACTTTTTGGGTGTAGTTGAGAACTACCAGCAGGTACTGATGCGTCAGCCCGATAATCACTTGGCCCTCAATAACCTGGCTTACCATTACCTGCTGCGTGAAGTGCAGATTGACAAGGCGGTTGAAATGGCAGAACGCGCTGTTGAACTGGAGCGCAGGGATATTTATCTGGATACCCTAGGTTACGGATACTACCTGGTGGGACGTTATGAAGAAGCTAAGGAGCTCTTGCTGGAAGCTCTGGAAACTGCCCCGGAAGGGGCTGTGGAAGAAATCACAGCCCATTTGGATTTGGTGCTCAAGGCGTTGGGAGAAGCAGCAGATGAATGATCACTATTTTACAAGTAAGCCGAGGGCAAGGCATAACCGCAAGGAGTTCACCGCGGAACTGAGGGGAAAAACTTACATCTTTCAGACAGATGCGGGGGTTTTCTCCAAGGACGAAATAGATTTGGGCAGCAGAATCCTGATTGACTCCCTTGATCTAAAGCAAGGGGATACAGTCCTGGACCTGGGCTGCGGTTATGGTCCCATCGGCATAGCAGCTGCAGACCTGGTAGGACCTTCCGGCCGCGTCTATCTGATAGATGTGAATGAGAGAGCCTGTGAGCTTGCTAGAGAGAATCTGGCCAAAAACGGGATTAGACATGCTGAGGTTCTGGTTAGTGACGGGCTAGGTGCACTGCCCCATGACCTGCAGTTTGACTGGGTTCTCTCCAATCCGCCCATCAGGGCAGGCAAAGCCGTGGTCTATCAGCTATTGACAGATGCTTACCACAGGTTAAGGCCAGGTGGATGCCTGATGGCGGTAATCCGTACTAAACAGGGGGCCAAAAGCCTGGAAACTTATTTGAGGGATTTGGCGGGCAATTGCGAGACAGTCGCCAAGAAAGCGGGATTTCGTGTCCTGAAGTGTTGTAAACAGCTCCACACCTGAATACCTTGGGTGTGGAGGTGTTTTTATGCGGGTCTGGTTCTTCAGCGGCAGGCAGGTCCTGTGGTGGGTGTTTGCCTGCCTTGCCTTTGGCATCTTTTTGGGAACCCAGGGAGCAGCGTATTTGCCAACCTCAGCCAGGAACTCTTATACCGGGATTTCCGGAAGGACGATTGTGATTGATGCCGGCCATGGCGGCATTGATCCCGGGGCTGTAAGCAGCAGCGGTGTGCTGGAAAAGGAAGTCACCCTGGCGATTGCCAAAGAGCTCGAGAGTCTGCTGAAACGAGCAGCCGTCTATGTTGTGATGGTACGCCAGGGCGACTATGATCTGGCTGATTCCAGCGAAACAAACCTGCTGAGCCGCAAACGCCAGGATCTGAGCAGAAGGGTCAAAATCGCGGAAGAAGCGAATGCAGATTTGTATATCTCCATCCACGCCAATTACTTCCCCGGACCCCGCTGGTACGGGGCACAGACTTTCTATTATGAAGGGAGTCCCGCAGGCAGGCACTTAGCGGAGACTCTGCAGACTGAACTGGTAAGGCATCTCGGGCCGAATAACCGTCTCGCCAGGCCGGGGGACTTTCGGGTGCTGCGGGATACAACGATGCCTGCCGCAATGGTAGAGGTGGGTTTTTTGTCGAATCCCCGGGAGGCGCAGCTCCTTAGTGAACCCGCGTATCAGCAGAAGGTTGCCGCTGCCATTTTTGCCGGCCTACTGCGTTATTACAGCCAGTAAACAGGATTTAACCTCCCCTTAGAGAAATAAGCAAGGAACAGCTACAACGAGATAGGGGGCAATGGATGTGCGTGTTTTGATTTTGCACGCAGACGAGGAAAAAGTTCAATCGTCTGCAGCAGCGCTGCAAAGGGCATTGGAACAGGATGGGCTGAGAGTGGATCTGATGTCGCCCGAAGCAGCCTCCGGTTCGCCCGTCAGCGCGGCGCCCTATGGTCTGGTATGTGTGGTGACAGGGTACACCGGCTGGTGGAAACCGCAAATTCCTGTGGAAATGGACAGCCTCATCAAGAAGGTCATGCGTCTGGAAGGCAAAAAGGGCGGAGCATTTGTGCGCCCGGGCATATTTGGGTCGGGCAAGGCGCTGCGCGTGCTTATGAGTCATATGGAGCGCCAGGGTGTCATTGTAGAAGATTTTGACACCATCAGCCGCGAACAGGAGGCTGTGTCCATCGCCAAGCGTTTGCAGCGCATACTTTAGGTTCTAGAAATACGCCATCCTTTAGGCGGGAGCGGAGGGCTCCGCCTGGGGAATGGTTTTTTCTATTACAGACAGGGAGGGTTCAAGCATGTACCGTTTTAAACCTGTACTGCGCATCCCAGGACCGGTGCCAGTACCAAACGAAGTATCATTGCAGATGGCCAAGCCTATGATCAACCACAGGGGGGCGGTTTTCAAGGAACACTACCCTGCTGTCCTCAAGCGGCTGGCCCCGCTCTTTGGCACTCAGAACCAAATCCACATGATCACTGGTTCCGGGACTTCCGGAATGGAAGCGGCGGTCAGCAATCTCGTTTCACCTGAAACCCCAGTTTTATGCCTGAGGGGAGGATTTTTCGGCAATCGCTGGGTGGAACTGTGCCAGGCCTACGGAGCAAAGCTGCACGTACTGGAGTTCCCGTGGGACGGTGGAATTGACGCCGGGCAGGTTGGTGAATACTTAAAGCAGCATCCTGAAATTGAACTTATATTTATGGTGCAAAACGAATCATCAACGGCTGTACTTAACGATGTTGCATCTGTCTCCCAGGCCCGCGGCAGCCATCGCGCCCTTTTGGTCGTCGATGCTGTGAGCGCTTTGGGCGGGACACCCTTAAAGATGGATGAGTGGGGAGTTGATGTGATAGTAAGTGCATCGCAAAAGTGCTTGATGGCGCCCCCCGGTACAGCCTTTATAGCTTTTTCCGACAGGGCCCGGGAATACTCTGCTGACTGCCGTGCAAGCCGCTACTATTTCGACTTGCGTCTGTATGATAAATATATGGAGAAATCCGAAACACCCTTCACTCCAAATATTCATAATGTCTTTGCCCTGGAGGAAGCATTGAACATAATCGAGACTGAGGGTTTGGACAACGTCTTTGCCCGCCATATTCTGATGAGGGACATGATGCGGGCGGGCGCCAGAGCACTTGGCCTGGAACTCCTGGTTAAAGATGAGGATGCTTCTCCCACTGTGACTGCTATCAAGTATCCCGAAGCAGACAGCTTCAGGGCCCGCATTAGGACAAGATACGGGGTGGAGTTTGCCGGCGGGCAAGGTATTCATGCCGACAAGATCTTTAGGGTGGGCCACATGGGCTATGCTACCCCCCTGGATGTGCTGACCGCTTTGGCAGTGTTGGAAATGGACATGAAAAAGTACGGCGAGGCCACAAAAGCTGCTGAACAGGTGATGAATTCCTAAGAAAGACGCTGAGGGGGAACTCCCTGTGCTGTTTACTGTACGAGATGCAATTGACATTCTGATTGTCGCCTATGTAGTCTATCGGGTTATCTACTCAATCCAGGGAACCAGGGCTACTACCCTAGTAAAAGGCTTAGCCATTGTCTTTGCCAGCAGCGTTGTCGCCCGGGCGTTAAGCCTGCGCACTGTGAGCTGGCTGTTGGAGCAGGCAGTAACCCTGTTTTTAGTTGCCCTGCCGGTTGTTTTTTACCCCGAACTGAGGCGGGGTTTGGAGCAGCTGGGACGGGGACAGCTCTTTGGCTGGCCCTCTTCCCGGGGTTCGGGCCAGGATACCCTAAACCTGGATGCAGTGGTGAAGGCCTGCGGCGAACTGAGCGCCAAAAAGACAGGGGCCCTCATCGTGTTCCAGCGCCAGACAGGCCTGCATGAGTTTATTGAGACAGGAGTCAGGCTGGATGCGCTGATCAGCACTGAGCTGCTGATGAATGTGTTTGAGCCCAACAGTCCCCTCCATGACGGGGCGGTTATTATCTCCCACGGACGGATAGTGAGTGCTGGATGTGTGTTGCCCCTGACAGACAGTCAGTTGCGGGGCGGCCTTGGAACCAGGCATCGGGCAGCTGTGGGCATGTCAGAACAGACTGATGCGGTGATCGTTGTGGTATCTGAAGAGACAGGCACAATTTCTCTAGCTGTCGGCGGTCATTTGCGCAGATACCTGACGGAGGCCAGGCTCCGGGAGCAGCTCCAGTTCTATTGGCGAGGGGGAGAAACCACATGAGTCGGATCGGGAAAATTTGGTCCTTTCTCACCAGGCCTGAAGTGTACTGGCGCCTCTTTTCCCTGGCGCTAGCCGTTATTTTCTGGCTCCTGGCCACCGGCGACGGCACCCTGGGGGAAACCGAGCGGACCGTCAACCTTGAGGTCCAGGTCCAGAACATGCCTGACGGGCTGGTGCTGGTTGATCCTCCCGAAAGAGTCCGGGTCAGAATCAGGGGACTGTCACCCCTGATCAACCGCAGCGAGGGGTCGCTGTCTGCCTTTATCGATTTGACTGGAGCAGCGGAGGGAACCGAAACATATAGTGTTCAAGTAGAGGAACCGCTGGGGATCAGTGTGGTCAGTGTCAACCCCCAGTGGGTAAGTGTTTATACAGAAGGAGTGGCCGAATCAGTATTTCCGGTTACGTTGGTCTATTTAGGGACAGATCGCCCTCCCACAATGAAGGATATCCGGCCTTCCCCTGCGGTAATCACCGTTAGGGGAGCAGCAAGTATACTGGAGGAAGTAGATCATGTGGTGGCCTATATAGGCACCGACCGTGCGCTGAATCAGGAAATGACCTTTCCGGTGCAGGCCCTGGATGCGCAGGGGCGCAGCCTGGCTGGGCTTGAGATTGACCCGCCGGAGATTCGGGTCATTGAAGTCGCTGACAAAGGGGAGGAATAGTGTATGCTGAGATTTTTTGGGACTGATGGGATACGTGGAGTTGCCAATCGCGAGCTCACGGCGGAACTGGCTCTGCGCGTGGGCAGGGCGACGGCACTTGCTCTGGGCAGCAGGGGTAACGGAACAATCCTGATGGGGCGGGATCCGCGTCTGTCAGGTCAAATGTTGGAAGGTGCGTTAATTGCAGGTGTCACCTCTACGGGACTGGATGTTATGCTGGTGGGCGTTGTTCCGACTCCTGCGGTGGCTTTCCTCACGAAGGAGCTGGGCTGTTCCGCTGGAATTATGATTTCTGCCTCCCATAACCCCGTGCAGGACAATGGCATAAAAGTCTTCGGCTGTGACGGCTTTAAGCTTTCCGAGGAGTTAGAAGAAAAGATTGAGGGCTTCATCGACGGGGATGACGTTCTGCGGCCAATAGGCGGCAGTGTCGGGAAAGTAACCTGCCGCTATGAAGCGGCAGAGCTCTATGTGCAGTACCTGAAAAAACAGGTGAACGTTGATCTGCGAGGCCTGCACCTGGCAATTGACTGCGCCAACGGGGCCACATCGTCATTTGCCCCGCGAATTTTCAGGGAGTTGGGGGCAGAGGTCAGTTCATTCTATGACCAGCCCAACGGGGTCAACATTAATCATGGCTGCGGTTCCACCTTCCCGGAAAAAATCCAGAGCCTGACTAAAGAAACAGGTGCTGACCTAGGATTTGCTTTTGACGGTGACGGAGACCGCATCCTCGCCATCGACGAACGGGGAGGCATTCTCAACGGCGATCAGATTCTTGCCATCATCGGTCTTAATTTACTGCGCCAAAACCGCCTTCCCGGACAGAAGGTGATTGCCACTGCCTATTCAAACGGCGGTTTGCGCCAGGCCTTTGTCCAAAGCGGCGGTGATGTGATTTACGCCAAGCCCGGAGACCGTTATGTTTTGGAAAGCATGCAGCGTTCAGGCTGCATACTAGGGGGGGAGCAGTCCGGCCACATTATCTTCCTGGAAAACTCAACCACAGGCGACGGCATACTCTCTGCCCTCAAGCTTTTGGAAATGAGGGAGCTGCAAGGACAGCCCCTGGCGGACCTGGCAAAAGTTATGGCAGTCTTCCCTCAGGCTCTGGTCAATATTCCAGTGGAAAGAAAAGAAGGCTGGCAGGATAACCAACGCATTCAAGGAGTGATCAGGCAGGCTGAAAGAGACCTGGCCCCCTTAGGAAGGCTCTTTGTGCGTGCTTCTGGAACGGAGCCGATGATCCGTGTCTTGGGTGAGCATCCCGATGCAGCGGTGCTGCAGGACTGTGTTGACAGGGTGGTGAAGACAATTCGGGAAGAGCAGGGTGGCAGCCGTGTCAGTTAAGGGCTGCGGAGTGGACCTGATCGAGATCACCCGGGTAGAAAAGGCCCTGAAGCGCGCAAGTTTTCGCGAAAGAATCTACACCAAGCACGAAAGGGCGGTTTTGGCAAGCAAGGGAGTCCAGTCCTGGGCAGCTCGTTTTGCCGCCAAGGAAGCTGTCATGAAGGCCATTGGCCGCGGCTGGCAGCAAGGTGTGCCCTTTGGTTCCATCGAAATCTACTCCAATGCAATGGGACAGCCCCAGGTTCGTCTGCTGGAGCCGGCGAAAACAGTGGCTGCAGATCTGGGTATTGTTCAATTTGTGCTGAGCTTGTCACATACTAAAGAACTGGCCATGGCTTACGTCATTGCCCTTGGGGAGGATTGAGCAGATGCAGGTTGTTACAGGTGCTGAAATGCAGATCATAGAAAAAGAGGCCTTTGCCAAGCTGGGTCTTTCTCCTTTAGTGGTGATGGAAAATGCCGGAAGCCGCATTGTTGAGGTGCTGAAACAAGAATACGGCGCTATGGACGGAAAACGCGTTCATATTCTGGCCGGTACAGGAAACAATGGTGGAGATGGCCTTGTTGCAGCCAGGCAGCTTCTGGCTCTCGGTGCCCGCATCAAGGTGTACCTGGTGGGCGATGAGCAAAAGCTTACTCCGGAAAACGCCGCGAACCTGCAAATACTACGGAAACTGGGGGCTGACTGCCAGCCCGTCAAGGGCAGCCAGATCGGCAAGCTCAGGTTTAGCCTGGGACTGGCAGACCTAATCATTGATGCCGTTTTTGGCACCGGTTTTTCCGGTGCCCTCAGAGGCGAACTGGAGTCCTTAGTGAACGTGGTTAATGAGGTTAAGGCACCGGTGGCGGCAATTGACTGTCCCACTGGGGTCAATTCGGCCAATGGAGAGGTCCGCAGCGCAGCAGTTCAGGCCGAGATCACCATTAACCTTGGCTTTCCCAAGGTAGGGAATGTGCTCTATCCAGGCCAGGCCTATGCCGGCCGAAACATAGTCGTAGATTTAGGGTTTCCTTTGACCCATGACGGCACCAGATACCTCCTCGGCGATGAGAGTCTGGGTTGGCTGCCTGTCCGCAGGCCCTGGAGCCACAAGGGAACCTTTGGCCATACGCTGGTTGTAGCAGGTTCAAGGAACTATGCAGGAGCAGCTTCCCTGAGTGGACAGGCGGTTTTGCGGGCCGGCGGAGGCATGGTGACTTTGGCTGTGCCGGAGGGCATCTACAGCCGTTTCCGCCCCGATGAGCTGATCGTAGTGCCTGTGGGTGAAACCGCCCATGGTACAATAGGTGTGCCGAGCGTACAGAAACTGCTTGAGCTTATGGAAGGCAAAGACGTCTTAGCTATAGGTCCAGGCTTGACGAGGCAGCCGGAGGCTGTCCAGGTGGTGCAGGAGCTCTTGCGGAAATGGCAAGGACCCTGTGTGATTGATGCAGATGCCCTGGGTGCCCTGGATGCAGGGTTTCTGGAAACCATTACTGAGGGCAGGCGCAGCCGCTGGATCATAACTCCCCATCCAGGGGAGATGGCCCGCCTCGTGGGAAGCGATACTGGGCAGGTGAATGCCAATCGGCTGCAGGCCGCGGATGATTATGCGCGGAAGTGGAACATGGTGGTTGTTCTGAAGGGAGCCCCAACCATAATCTCCAGCCGGAAACATACCTATATCAATACTTCCGGCAATCCGGGCATGGCCACCGCAGGCAGTGGAGATGTTCTGACCGGGCTGATTGCAGGCTTGCTCAGCCAGGGGCTGGATCCTCTCAAGGCCGCTGCCCTTGGGGTCTATGTCCATGGAAAAGCCGGGGATTTGGCCGGCCAAAAGGGCCAGCGGGGCCTTAGGGCCGGCGATACTCTTACTTCGTTACAGGAAATACTATCATGAGCAAACTTACCAGATCTGTTTGGGCAGAAGTCAGTTTAGACAATATTGCCTTTAATGTAAGGCAGTTTAACGAGTTTATCGGGCCTGACTGCGAGCTGATGGCGGTGGTAAAGGCCAACGGCTACGGCCACGGTGCCCTGGAGACGGCGTATACCATGATCGCCAACGGCACCAACTGGTTAGCGGTGGCACTCCCAGAAGAGGGGGTTCGGCTTCGCCGGGGCGGAATCACCGCGCCCATTTTGGTGTTGGGAGCTGTGGGTGCCGATGAACTTGACGTCTGTGTAGCCGCTGACCTGGCGGTAACCGTCTTTGAGCCCCATATTGCCAGGCTTTTGTCCCAGGCTGCGGCAGCTCAGCAGAAGAGTGCCAAGGTTCACATCAAAGTTGATACCGGCATGGGGCGTCTGGGCCTTTTGCCGAAGGATTTTGGCGACTTGGTGGAACTGGTCAGATCGCTGCCGGGCTTGGAGATTCAAGGCGTCTTCACCCACTTTGCCCAGGCTGAACAGGAGGATCTGGAGTATACCCGGCGGCAGTGGGAGAGGTTCCAGAAAGTCCGGGAGGACCTTAGAGCAAGGGGAATCAGCATTCCCTATACCCACGCGGCAAACACTGCAGCTGCACTGTTTTTTCCAGAATCCCATTTAGATTTGGTCCGGGTGGGGCTTGGCATTTATGGCATGTATCCTGATGCACGCAGGCCTTTGGAGCTCAAACCAGCTTTAAGTTTGAAAACCAGAGTGGCCTTTGTCAAAAGGGTGCCTGCGGGAAGTGCTGTGAGTTATAACAGCACCTATGTGACAGAAAGGGAAACGTCTATTGCGGTCTTGCCCATTGGCTATGCAGATGGCCTGGCCCGGGGACTGAGCAATAAAGGGAAGGTTCTGATCGCGGGTACGCTTTGTCCGATAGTTGGCATGGTTACCATGGACCACACCCTGGTGGACGTGGGGGACCTGCCGGTTTCCATCGGCGATGAGGTTATTCTGCTCGGCTCAGACGGGACAAATTGCATCCATGCCCATGACTGGGCAGATTTGCTGGGAACCATCAATTATGAAATCACGTCCAGGCTGAGCAGCCGGGTTGAGCGAGTTTACAAATAGAAAAGCGTATTACTGCATAGGATCCCTGGGGGGGATCTGGCATGCGCTTGCGAAAACTAAGAGTGTTGCTTCTTTCTGTCTGTATTGTACTGCTTTGCCGGCGGGCTGCTGCGCTGGAGACATTTGCGGTGTTCAAGGATCCGAAGGGGGACGATGCAGGGGCCGGCGGGCTTCTTTATCCAGCCCACGGGGTATATGTTCCGGGACTGTTTGATCTTCTGCAGTTTTCGCTATCCAGCGACAGCGATCATCTCTATTTTGATTTCCAGTTTGCTGCTTTAACGAATCCTTTTCAAGCACCGGAAGGTTACTTCCACCAGCGCCTCGAAGTATACGTACACACGGGGACCCGCCTTGGGCGCACCGAAGTTGAAATTGGCGGCTGGACCTTTCAGACAGCTCCGGAGCTGGGCTGGGATTTGCGCCTGAGTGTGGCCCCCTTCGGCGAGACCAGGCTTTACGCCGTTGGCGAAGAAAACCGGGTGCAGGTTTTTTCTGAAGGAGTAACCAGCTACAGTAGGCCTGAAAACGGAACAATTCGTGTACAAGTCAGCAGCGACTTACTGCCCCAGCCCGACTCAGCCTGGGGCTATTATGTCCTGACGGGTTCTTTCGACGGTTTAGCCGCAGACTTCTGGCGTGACTTGGGGGAAGGGCCCTGGCAGCTGCGGGGCGAAGGTCCGCCTGTCTTCGATCTTTTAGCTCCCCGCTTTGGAAGGAACAGTCAAAGGGCTCAGCTGAGGACTGGAGTGCTTCATCCTGTTGTCAGCCGGAAAGTAAGTTCAGCACCGTGGCTGACAGTGCTGTCGGCTGTTATTTTGTTAGTGGGAACATTTGGTCTATGGAGGTGGCGGCGTGGCTGATCCTACAATGGAGGATGTCTTTTTGCTGTATCAAAAGAAGATAGCCCTTTTGTCCAGTGCCCAAAAGGAGAAGCTTTGGGCTGCCCACGATGAGGGAATGACCCCCTTTGTCATTGGGTGCGCTATTTTAAGGGCAAAGCAGGAGCAGCGCCGCAGCCGGCTGCAGGGCAAGGACAAGCGGGTCACTTTCAATTATGTATATGCGATTATTCAGGACTGGCTTAATCACGGAATCACTACCGATGATACATTCTACGCCTATTGGTCTGCCTTGAGTGAAGACCAAAGCAGTGCAGGGAGGGAAGGACGTGTCCAGACTAAGGAGAAAATCCGGAGGGAAGATTTTACCTATACCGAGTCGAAACAGGATCGCAGCCTCTTCACGTGGCTGGATGAGTAAACTTGGTTTGAGGCGTTCTTTTTTTGGCGGCAAGGTCTGCCCCGCATGCGGGGAGCTGCGCCATCAGGTCTACCGCCGTCATCCTTTTCCGGTGCCGGAACCATTGGCTCGGGGGCACTGGCTTCAATCTGATTGCAGCTGTATAAGAAAAGAGCGCTCCGAAGAACGCTCTCGCCTGCAGAATTTATTGATTAGTCCCGGTCAGCGTGACCCTTTGCCCATCGGGTTGAGGGAGCACACCTTTGCAAGCTTTCAAGTCACCGCTTTAAACAGAAAGCCATATAACGACTGCCTTGCCTTTGCGCGGAACTTCGGCAAAATCTCGGATGGCAGGGGGATTCTGCTCATGGGACCGTCAGGGACCGGCAAAACCCATTTGGCTTGCGCTATTGCCAACGAACTTAAAGGTAAATACGCAGTTTCCTTCGCCAATGTTCCGATGCTCTTAGAAAAAATGCGGACAGGCAATGTCAGTGTGGAGGAAATGCTGTCCGCGGATCTGTTAGTTTTGGATGATCTTGGCAGTGAGCGAGAAACTGCTTGGACTGTTGAACGTTTGCTGCTCATCGTTGATGCGCGCCTGACCAATCTAAAGCCTACAGTGTTCACCACCAACTATGAACTCAAAGATTTTGAAGTGAGGGTTGGGATGCGCCTAGCTTCGAGAATTATAGGGAACAACTTACATGTGTTCCTAATGGGACCTGACTGGCGCTTGAGTCAACGCTGAGAGCGGTTAAGACTCCGGCGCCATTTTGCGCTCTAACAGGTTTACGAAGCGTGAGACGGTAAAGGTCATCACAAAGTAGATCAGTGCAACCGCCAGCCACACCTCAAAGGGACGGAAGGTGCGCCCAATGATGATCTGCCCTTTGCGCACCAACTCTTCAAGGGCGATTACAGAGACGAGGGAAGAGTCTTTCAAAAGCGCAATAAACTCGTTGCCAAGGGGAGGCAGCGTTCGCTTAAAGGCCTGGGGCAGAATAATATACCCCATGGCCTGGAGGCGGGAGTGTCCCAGGGATGCTGCTGCCTCCCACTGGCCGCGGTCAATGGACTGGATGCCTGCTCGGACAATTTCCCCCACATACGCTCCGCTGTTAATGCTGAGTGCCAATACTGCTGCCACATAGGCCGGAATGGGACGCTGGATCAGGCTGGGCAAGCCGTAGAATATTATGAAAGTCTGTACAAGAAGCGGCGTTCCCCGAATTACATCGATGTAGGCGGCAGACACCGCTTTGAAAGGTCCGGCAGAGATCCTGGCTATACCGGCAAAGGTGCCAAGGATCGTACCGAAAAATACTGCTATGGAAGTGAGCTGCACTGTGAGTTTGGCACCTGTAAGCAGTGTTGGCAGCGAGTTCCAGACAAGGTCCCAGCGAAAGTCCACGTTAGAATTCTCCTTTCCGGCCTATCCGCAAAACGCTAGTTGGCTGCGGGCGTGTTAGCTCCAAACCACTTTGCGTAGATTTCGGCATAGGTTCCGTTTTGTTCAAGTTCATCCAGGGCGGCGTTGATTTTTTCCAGCAGTTCAACGTTGTTCTTGTTTACTGCGATCCCATAGTGTTCATCGGCAGACACAGGACCGGCAGCAGCCAGCGGCGCCAAGGGGTTGGCCTCCAGGTAGGCCTGGGCTACAGGAAGGTCGACTACAACGGCATCAGCTACGCCAATAATCACAGCCTGCATGGCATCGGCTACGGTATCAAAACGGGATACACTCTTCAGTTTGCCCTCGTCATAGAGGTCACTTGCAGTAAAGTCTCCCGTCGTGCTGATCTGTACTGCCACGACTTTTCCTGCCAGATCATCTAAACTGGCTGCCTCAGAAGCACCTTGCCTAGTCACAATTGTGAGCACCGATTCGAAGTAGGGTTTAGAGAAGGCCACATTTTCCTGGCGTTCGGGGGTAATGGTGACGCCGGCAATGACCGCATCGTAGTTATTGTTGAGCAGGGCAGGAATCAGGCCGTCCCAGCTGATGTTGTCAATTTTGACTTCCAGGCCCAGAACCTCACCGACGGCCCGGATCAGATCCATATCAAAGCCCAACAGTTCGCCAGTTTCTGCCCCTACGTATTCAAAGGGCATGAAGCCGGCTTCAGTTGCAACCTTCAGAACCCCTTGGCCGAAAGCCAGGGTGGAGAAATTCAAAGACAGGGCGACAGCAAGTATGATTACAGCCAGTTTTTTCATAGAATAACATACATCCTTCCTTCGGTTAATGGGCTCATTATACAGCATCTTTGCATGAATATGCAAGTAAGATTAATATTTATTCCAGGTTAACTTGTTTGGACGGCGGCGGGCAACACTGGCGGAACAGGCAGGAAAAGCATCTGCCATAGCAGAATTGCAGGAGAGAGAACTGCTGAAGGGATGTGATGGAAATTGAGAAGAAAGCACTTGATCCTGACCAACGGCACAGTGGTTGCAGATAAACTGATCCCGAACGGCACAGTTGTAACCTTAGGCAGCCGCATTATTTACGTCGGCGACGAAGAAGAAGGCGCCAAGATTAAAGATGCAGCTATTCCAGGTGTTTTTGAGATCATTGATGCCCAGGGCGGGTACATTGCACCTGGTTTCATTGATGTACACATGCACGGTTCCGCAGGCTGTGAGCTGATGGACGGGACTGAAGAGGCCTTGCGGACAATGGCCCGCTATCTGCCGAAATCAGGGACTGTTGCGTTTCTGCCAAGCACCGTTACCGCCGCACCGGAGATAACCCGCAGTGTAGCCAGGCTTGTGGCAGACTATGCCGGATCCGAGGATGAGGCGGAGGTGCTGGGCATTCATTTGGAAGGCCCTTACATTAATGAAAGATATAAAGGTGCACAGTATGGCCCGGCCATCAGGCCTGCGGACGTTAGTGAGCTGGAAGACCTTTACAGCATCTTAGGAGAAAAGCTCCGTTTAGTGACGTTAGCACCGGAGGTTCCAGGCAGTCTCGAGGCTATCGCCTGGCTGAAGGCACGGGGAGTCAAAGTATCCATCGGCCATTCTGATGCCACATATGAAGAGGCTGTGCGGGGCTTTGAGGCGGGAATCACCCACGCCACCCATACTTATAACGGCATGCGCGGTCTGCATCACAGAGAGCCGGGAGTGCTGGGGGCTGTTCTGGCCACACCGGGTATTTGGACAGAACTGATCGCGGACTTGGTTCACGTGCATCCAGGCGCCATCAGGGTATTACTGCGCTGCGCCGGCGTGGAGCAGATAGTCCTTATCACAGATGCTGTGCAGGCAACTGGACTGCCGGATGGCGAATATACGCTGGGTGACCACCAAATCTTTGTCAAGGACGGAGCAGCCCGCCTGGCAGAAGGCAATCTGGCTGGGAGCACTCTGACAATGCTCCAGGCGGTTCAGAACATGATTCAGGAGGTTGGCGTCTCCATTCCAGATGCATTTCGCATGGCCAGCCTGAATCCTGCCCAGTCCCTGGGGCTTGCAGACCGGGGCTGGATCAGGGAAGGATTCCGGGCAGACTTTGTAGTTCTTTCCGACAGCTTTGACGTTCAGAAGACCATTGTCGACGGGAAAACGGCATACAGTGCACAATAAGCAGAGAGGTGGACAGATATGAATGTAATTGTTGTGAATAACTTCAACAGAATGAGTGAGGAAGCAGCCAAGCTGCTGGTTGCCCAAGTAAGAACCAAGCCCGGCAGTGTTTTGGGATTAGCCACCGGAAGCACTCCTCTGGGAGTCTATAAGCTTTTGGCAGAGTACCATCAGGCCGGGGTGGATTTCAGCAGGGTGATTACTTTTAATTTGGACGAATACATCGGATTGGCTCCGGATCATCCCCAAAGCTATCGGTATTATATGGAAGAAAACCTCTTTTCCAAGATAAACATTAAGCAAGAAAACACCCATGTTCCCAGCGGCATTGCACCGGATCTGGAAGCTGAGTGCAGGCGCTATGAGGAGGCGATCAGGCAGGCCGGCGGCATTGATCTGCAGCTCTTGGGCATTGGCTCCAACGGTCATATCGGCTTCAATGAGCCAGGCACTCCCTTTGATTCTACAACTCAGATTGTGGACCTGACTGAGAGCACAATCAGGGACAATTCACGCTTCTTCGACTCCCCGGATGAAGTGCCGACACAGGCAGTCTCCATGGGCATTAAAAGTATTATGCAGGCTAAGAGTATCGTGCTGATCGCCTCCGGAGGCAGCAAGGCTGACGCGGTTTGTGCGGCGGTGCACGGCCCGGTGACACCGGAAGTGCCTGCGTCTGTCCTGCAGCTGCATCCTTCAGTGACGATCGTTGTGGATCAGGCTGCCGGGGGCAGGCTCTAGGAATCGCGGGGATTTTGCCTTAGGGGGTGGGCAAGGTGCAGAGGATGAAGTGGCTGTACCCGGGCATGCGGGTCAAGCGCTGGCTGGCACTTCTGGCAGTGGGGGTTTTTGCGGTTGCCACCGGGATTATTATCCTGCTGAACACTCCAGTATTCTCACTTTATGAGAAGAAGATCCTGGATTGGGCAGCGGGCTGGGACTTCCATCCTGTTTTTCTAGGTGCAGTCCTGATTGGCGTAGGCGCCATCTGTGTGGCTCTGGCGGTTCGTTTCGGCATCCGTTCTGTGGTGGGGGCGATTCGCCCTGCCGATGTACCGAACTTGGTTGAGCATGTTTATAAGACGCGCAACCTTGAGAAGGGGCTGCATATCGTAGCCATTGGGGGAGGAACCGGCCTTGCCACCATGCTCAGGGGTTTAAAGGAGCATACTGCCAACATTACAGCGATTGTTACCGTGGCCGATGACGGAGGCAGCTCCGGGCGCATCCGGGATGACTTGGGCATCCTGCCGCCAGGTGATATTCGCAATACCTTGGTTGCCCTGGCAGATACAGAACCTTTGATGGAAGATCTCTTTCAATATCGTTTTAACTGGGGCGAAGGGCTGGAAGGGCACAGTTTCGGCAACCTGTTCATAGCAGCAATGACTGACATTACAGGCGACTTTGAAGAGTCCATTCGGGCCTTCAGCAAGGTCTTGGCAGTGCGGGGCAGGGTGCTGCCTCCCACGCTGGAATCAGTCCGGTTGGGGGCGGTGTATGAAGACGGCTCGACCATGATGGGCGAAAGTCTGCTTCCTCAGCAGAACAAAAAGATTAAACAGGTGTTTTTGGAGCCTGCAGCCCCTAAAGCTTTGCCCGAGGCTGTACAGGCGATCCGCGACGCCGATGTGGTAGTAGTCGGCCCCGGAAGCCTGTACACCAGCATCATGCCTAACCTGCTGATTCCCGGCATAAAGGAAGCGCTGGCGGAAACTGCTGCTCTGCGCATCTATGTCTGCAACGCCATGAGCCAGCCCGGCGAGACAGACGGGTATACTGCCAGCGACCACCTGCGGGCAGTCTTGGCCCATTTGGACGGGAAGAACATTTTTGATTATATGGTCGTGAACCAGGCTCTGATTTCGCCGGTACAGACCCGGATGTATGCCGCCAAGGGCGCCCATCCCGTTCGGGTCGACGTAAAGGCCTTGGAGGCATTGGGCATTCAGGTGCACCAAAGAGATCTGTTAGATCGTATGGACCTGGTCCGCCATGACAGCCGGAAACTTGCCGAGGAGATTATGTATCTCGCCGGTGCCAGCGGCAAGCACAAAAACAGCGAATGGGTCGTCTGAGGTCTTAGTTCTCTCCTTCCCGGAATAGACTGGGAAGGGGGGAAGTGTAAACATGCGAAAAGTAATAGCAATGGCAGCCCTGATTTCCACTTTGGGCGTAGGCCTGCCCATGATGTACCGCACCATTCACCGCAGGCTGTTTGGAGTTCGCTCCGAGGTCTATTTAGAAGGGCAGATCATGGAATACTACTATCCAGATGAAGTGCGCGTCATTGTGGAGCAGATGGCCCTGGCCAACATGCGTTCTCCCGTCAACGCTACGCTGGATAAGGCTACGGGGGAGATCATTCCCCATGAAAACGGCCTTTATTTTGATGTGGATGCCATTGTTGACAAGGTTGTCAACGCCTCGGCCAAAAGCCAGCTTAGAATGGAAGGTATAGAGGTAGTGCCTTTTGTTCGCACAGAGCACTTGCAGGAGCTGACAGATGTCTTAGGCGATTTTACTACTCCCCTGATCGGCAGTCCCGGCCGGGTGGAAAACATTCGCCTTTCTTTGGCAGCCATCAACAATACAGTTGTGCTGCCGGGGGAGGTGTTTTCCTTTAATGAGACAGTCGGGGAGAGGACAGTGGAGAAGGGCTACAAGAATGCTCCCATCATTTTAGGCGAAGCCGTCGTTCCTGGTGTAGGGGGAGGTATCTGCCAGTCTTCCACCACACTGTACAATGCGGTGCGCCTGGCTGGGCTGGAGATTGTGGAGCGCAGGATTCATTCTGTTGCACCAAGTTACATTAAACACGGGCTGGATGCCACGGTGGCCTGGCCCCATACTGATTTCAAGTTCAAAAATGATTCCGATAGGCCGGTCATTGTGAAGGCGGAGATTCAGGGCTGGCGTGTTCGAGTCTGGATTTTGGGGAAAGATGGAGGTGAAGTAGAATGAGTTTTTCCGATGATGTCCGCAATGAACTGGCAAGGGTGATTCCCCGTGCCAGCTGCTGCCGCATTGCCGAACTTAACGCTTTTTATGATCTGGAAGGATTTTTGCTGGGTGACAAAAATCAAGTTCTGGACTTCAACAATTCATCTCCCCTGGTGGCCCGGAAGATTCTCCTGCTGCTCAAGGGCCTTTATCCTGAACTGCCCACCCAGGTGCTGGTTTCCAAGTCCCGGTCCAGAAGAACGCAGATCTGCACAGTGAGGGTATTGGGCAGTGAAGCAGCTGGACAAGTCTACCAGGACTTTAAAGACCAAAGCGTTATGGGTGAATTGAAGATTCCCCGGAAAAAATGCTGCCGACGCGCGTACCTGCGGGGAGCTTTTTTGAGCAATGGCTCGATCACCAATCCTGAACGAGCCTACCATCTGGAGATTTCTACAGTTCAGACTAAGTTAGCCGACAAAATTCTGGAGATTATGGCGTCATTGGGCCTTGACGCCGGCATTATAGAACGCAAGGGCTCCCTGGTGGCCTACCTGAAAGACGGGGGGCAGATTGTCAATATGCTGAATTTGATAGGCGCCCACAATGCTTTGCTGCATTTCGAAAATGTCAGGATCCTGAAGGATATGCGCAATCAGGTTAACCGCCTGGTGAACTGTGAGACTGCCAATGTGGAAAAAACGGTAAAGGCAGCCATGGATCAAATCAGAGATATTCAAATCATTGATAAAGCCATCGGGCTGGATGAGCTTCCCCCTAAACTGAGGGAAGTCGCCCGGGTACGTCTGGAAAATCCCTATGCCTCGCTGCAGGAAATCGGGGCTTTGATGGTGCCTAAAATGAGCAAATCAGGCGTTAATTACCGGCTTAGGCAGATCAGGGAAAAGGCGCGACAAGTTGACAAAATGAATACCAAGTATTAACAAGTGCAGGGAAGGGAACTATGTTGGAAAGAAGAATATTTAGCCATGAGGCGGGACGTAATGCACCCCGGCGGGTCGCTAAGTGTCCCGAGAAAGTGAGTGGCCAACTGTGGATAACCTGATTGCCTTGCAGCAGCTCGTTCCCGAACTTGGTGAAGTGTTTGAACGACGCTACAACATCTTGAAGATGATCAAGAATGAAGCGCCGGTGGGACGCAGGTTCATGGCAGCAAGACTGGGCAGCTCGGAACGGGTAATACGTGGAGAACTTGATGTTTTGCGAGAGCAAGGGTTGATATTGACCAGCTCCCACGGTGTGCGGCTTTCACCCCAGGGTGAGAACGTGCTGATGCGTCTGCAGACTATGGTTCGCGAATTCCAGGATTTCGAGTATCTCGAACGGAAGCTTTCCCAGGCTTTTGGCGTCGGCAAGATGATCATTGTGCCGGGTGATGTGGACAGCAACGTTTCGGGAAAGAGGGATCTGGCAGAGGCTGCAGCTCGCTACCTGAAAGACGTCCTCAAGGATGGGGACATTCTGGCAGTCTCTGGCGGGACTACAATGGCCAGGGTTGCAGAGGCCATATCTGGACAGGATTCTCCCAAGGATGTTACTGTTGTTCCCGTGCGGGGCGGCTTGGGGGAGGATGCGAAAATTCATGCCAACTCCATAGCTGTCACCATGGCAGAAAGACTGCGGGGCACTTACCATCAGCTCCATGCCCCTGAGGATGTTTCCCCCTGCTACCTGGAGCAAATTATCAATGAGCCGCGCATTCGCCAGGTGATTGCCCTGGGAAGGCGGGCGAACGTATTGATTCACGGCATCGGCACAGCAGAGCAAATGGCCAGAAGAAGGGGTTTTGATGACACATCGCTGATGGAGCTGATTGCAGACGGGGCGGTGGGCGAAGCCTTTGGCTGCTACTTTGATGTCCACGGCAACATTGTCCGCAATACAGCGTCGGTAGGTCTGCGCCTGGAGGATTTAGAAAGAATCCCCCTGGTAATTTCGGTAGGAGGCGGCCGCAGCAAAGCTTGGGCTGTAATGTCAGTTTTGTCACGTGGTTACTGTGATGTTTGTATCACCGATGAGGGGGTAGCCCGGAGGCTGATGAGCATAAAAGAGATAAATTAAAAGGAGGAGTTTTTGTGACCATTAAAGTTGCTATTAACGGATTTGGTCGGATTGGACGCTTAGTATTCAGGGGAGCTTTAAAGGACGAAAACATCGAAGTCGTTGCAGTCAATGACCTGACAGACGCTGCGACCCTTGCCCATTTGCTTAAGTATGACACCAACCACGGCACCCTTGACGCAGATGTTGCAGTGGACGGCGATCACATTGTAGTGAACGGCAAGAAAATCCGCGTTTACGCTGAGCGTGATCCTAAGAATCTGCCTTGGGGCGAACTCGGTGTAGAGTATGTTGTTGAAGCTACAGGAATTTTCCGCAGCCGCGAGCAGGCCCAATGGCACATTGATGCAGGTGCCAAGAAGGTTGTCATTACTGCTCCTGCCAAGAACGAAGACCTGACAGTTGTAATGGGTGTTAACGAGGACAAGTATGATCCAGCCAACCATCACGTACTCTCCAACGCATCCTGCACAACCAACTGCCTTGCACCTTTCGCCAAGGTTATCAACGACAACTTTGGCATCAAGAAGGGTCTCATGACAACAGTTCACGCTTACACCACAGATCAGAGAATTCTGGACCTGCCCCACAAGGATTTGAGAAGGGCAAGGGCTGCTGCTGAGAATATTGTTCCAACTACAACCGGAGCTGCAGCAGCGGTAGGTTTGGTTCTGCCTGAGCTGAAAGGCAAACTTGACGGCTTTGCCATGCGCGTGCCTGTTTCTACAGTCAGCGTAGTAGACCTGGTTGTTGAAACTGAAAAGCCAGTGACTGCTGAAGCTGTGAACGCAGAGCTCAAGAAGGCCGCCGAAGGCGAGCTGAAAGGAATTCTCGCGTTCGAAGAGGCACCTTTGGTATCCTGCGACTTCAAAGGCAATAACCACTCCTCTATCGTCGATGCATCCTTGACCAAGGTGCTGGGCGACAACATGCTGAAAGTGGTATCCTGGTACGACAACGAGTGGGGTTACTCCATGCGGGTTGTTGACCTCATCCGTTACATGGATTCCAGGAAGTAAAATAAGTTTGAGCCGAAGATCCCCCCGTCTTGCGGGGGGATCCTTTGTCAAGCATTCATGCAAGGAGGATTAATATGGCGAAAAAGACCATTGCTGACGTTAATGTTCAGGATAAGCGGGTATTGGTGCGGGTTGACTTTAACGTGCCCATGATTGACGGAGTCATTACTGATGACAAAAGAATCAGGGCCGCGCTGCCCACGATTCAGCATCTGGTTAAGCAGGGCGGAAAAGTAATTCTCATGTCCCACTTTGGCCGTCCCAAGGGCGAGGTGAAAGAAGAGCTGCGCCTCGATCCCATCGCTGAGCGTTTAAGCGAACTCCTGGGCCAGCCTGTTAAGAAGGTCAATGACTGTATCGGGCCTGAGGCTGAACAAGCTGTTGCAGCCCTTAAGCCTGGCGAAGTGCTTTTACTGGAAAATGTCCGCTTCTATGCCGAAGAGGAGAAAAATGATCCCGAGTTTGCCAAGGCGCTGGCCGCCCACGGCGACCTCTACGTCAATGATGCCTTCGGTACAGCCCACCGTGCCCACGCATCCACAACAGGCGTGGCAGACTATCTGCCTGCAGTATCAGGCTTCTTGATGGAAAAGGAGCTTGAGTTCTTAGGCGGAGCGCTGGAAGAGCCGAAACGTCCCTTTGTAGCCATTCTGGGAGGCGCAAAAGTCAAGGATAAGATCGGTGTTATTGAAGCCCTGCTGGACAAGGCAGACACCCTGATTATCGGGGGCGGCATGGCTTACACCTTCTTCAAGGCCGAGGGCTATGAGATTGGAAAATCCCTCTTGGATCCTGAGCGCCTCGACTTCGCCCTTGAGGTAATGGAAAAGGCTAAGGAGAAGGGCGTAGAGCTTCTCTTCCCGGTAGACATTGTAGTAGGTAAAGAACGTACTGCAGATACTGAATACAAAATCGTAGACTTCAAAGAGATTCCTGCGGACTGGGAAGGCCTGGATTCGGGTCCCAAGACAACGGAGCTCTTTAGCGAAGCGATTAAGAAAGCAGGCACAGTGGTTTGGAACGGACCCATGGGCGTCTTTGAACTGGAACCCTTTGCTGCCGGAACCCGCGGCATCGCAGAAGCAATGGCAGCTTCTTCGGCAGTGACCATCATTGGCGGCGGAGATTCTGCTGCGGCGGTGGAGCAAATGGGCCTTGCCGGCAAGATGACCCACGTTTCCACCGGCGGCGGAGCTTCCCTCGAGTTCTTGGAAGGCAAGGTTCTGCCAGGTGTGGCCGCTTTGAATGATAAATAGAGGTGAGATTATGCGAACCCCAATTATTGCAGGAAACTGGAAGATGCACAAGACCGTAGGTGAAGCAACAGAGATGGTCCGCAAGCTGGATGAACTCGTTGCAGACAGCCCTGTGGAAGTAGTAATCTGTGCACCATTTACCAGCCTGGCGTCCCTGAGCGCCTTGGGATTGAACAAGGTGAAACTCGGAGCCCAGAACATGTATTTCGCTGAACAGGGAGCATTTACCGGCGAGATCTCCGCAGCCATGCTGGAAGATGTTGGCTGTGAATATGTAATCCTGGGCCACTCCGAACGCAGGGAGATTTTTAAAGAAGACGATGAGCTGATCAACAAAAAAGTTCTGAAGGCACTGGAAACCGGTTTGAAACCGATTCTCTGCGTAGGTGAGACTTTGGAGCAGCGCAAAGCCGGCGAGACAGAGAATGTTGTGGTCGAACAGACAACGAAGGGCCTGGCCGGTGTGGGCGCGGAGCAAATCAGGCAGGTTGTCATCGCCTACGAGCCGATCTGGGCCATTGGTACAGGAGAAACATCCGATGGAAACGATGCCAACCAGGTTATCGCCTCCATCCGTCAGACTGTAGCCAAGCTGTTCAGCCCCGAGCTCGCACAAGAGGTGCGCATCCAGTACGGAGGCAGCGTTAAGCCGGGGAATATCAAAGAATTTATGGACCAGCCAGAAATTGACGGCGCATTAGTCGGCGGTGCCAGCCTGAAAGTAGAGGACTTCGTTGGCATTATCAACTATTAGCGGTCCAAAGAGGTGTGAAGAGATGAAAAAACCAGTAGCACTAATTATCCTTGATGGATTTGGACTCAGCGATGCAGTAGAGGGTAATGCCACAAAAACAGCAAGAACTCCAACTATTGACTGGCTCAGGGCCAATGTTCCGGAGTCTTATCTGTCTGCCTCCGGGGAGAGTGTGGGGCTGATGGACGGCCAAATGGGAGACTCTAATGTTGGCCACCTGAATATCGGGGCCGGCAGAATTGTCTACCAAGACGTGATGAGAGTCTCCAAAGCCATTCGTGAAGGCGTGTTTTTCACTAACCCGACATTGGTGGAAACCATGGAGCATGCTATGAAAACGGGGGGAGCCCTCCATCTCATGGGTCTGGTTTCACCCGGAGGGGTCCACAGCCATACAGATCACTTGTACGCACTGGTGCAGATGGCCAAAGATCAAGGCCTGAGCAAGGTGTATATCCATGCTTTCCTGGACGGGCGAGATGTTCCGCCTTCCAGCGCGCATGAGTACTTGGCAGATCTAGAGGCTGAACTGGCCAGAATCGGGGTTGGAGAGATCGCATCGATTTCCGGCCGCTACTATGCCATGGACCGAGATAAACGCTGGGATCGTGTGGAAAAGGCCTATCAGGCGCTGATGGGGCAAGGACGCACCGCGACAAGCAGTGCAGAGGCCATTCAGGAAGCCTATGCCCTCGGGGAAACTGACGAGTTTGTGATTCCCACTGTTCTGACCAGGGACGGCAGGGCTATTGGGCCAATGGCCGACGGCGACAGCGTATTCTTCTTTAACTTCAGAGCAGACCGCGCCAGGGAAATCAGTTATGCCCTGGTGAACGAAGACTTCTCAGGATTTGAACGCGGCAGGAAGCTCGATATTCACTATGCCACCATGACCCAGTACGATGTCAACCTGAAGGTGCCTTACGCTTTTGCACCCCAGGACTTGAAGAACACTCTGGGTGAGTACCTGAGCAGCCTCGGCAAAACGCAGCTGCGCATAGCTGAAACGGAAAAGTACGCCCACGTAACCTTCTTCTTCAATGGAGGCGTGGAGAAGCCAAATCCAGGCGAAGAGCGGGTGTTAATCCCTTCTCCGTCCGTTGCAACCTATGATCTGAAGCCCGAGATGAGCGCACCTGAAGTTACAGAACGTGCGGTCTTGGAGATTGAGAAGGGAATCTACGATCTGGTTGTCCTGAATTACGCCAACTGCGATATGGTAGGCCATACCGGTGTCTTTGAGGCAGCCGTAAAGGCCGTAGAGGCAGTAGATACAGGCCTTGGCAAGGTTCTGGAAGCGATTAAGGGCCAGGGCGGCATGGCAATTGTCACCGCCGATCACGGCAACTGCGAACAGATGGTTGATCCCCAGTCAGGCGGCAACCATACTGCCCATACAACTAACCTGGTTCCGGTGTGGCTGTTCAATGCCCCGGCAGGTTTCAAGCTCAAGCCCGGCATTCTGGCGGATTTGGCGCCTTCAGTGCTGGATTTGATGGAAGTGCCCCAACCAAGTGAAATGACAGGTGAAAGCCTAATTGTAAAGGAGGAAAACAAATGATTATTGATGGCATTCTAGCCCGTGAAGTATTGGACTCTCGCGGCAATCCCACAGTAGAAGTTGAAGTTTTCTTAGCTGACGGTACCACAGGACGGGCCATCGTACCCTCCGGCGCATCCACAGGTGCCTTTGAAGCAGTGGAGCTCCGTGACGGCGAGAAAGATCGTTTTCTGGGCAAAGGTGTTCAGAAGGCTGTTGAGAATGTTGAGGAAATCATTGCACCAGAGCTGGTCGGCCTGAATGTCTTGGACCAGGTGGCCATTGACCAGATCATGATTGAGCTCGATGGAACTCCAAACAAGGGCAAGCTGGGCGCCAACGCGATTCTCGGCGTATCCCTGGCCTGCGCACATGCCGCTGCCAACTATTTAGGCATGCCCCTTTACCGCTATATCGGCGGAGTCAGCGCTACCAACCTGCCTGTACCCATGATGAACATTTTGAACGGCGGGGCACATGCCGACAACAACGTGGATATCCAGGAGTTTATGGTTATGCCCGTCGGCGCAGAGAGCTTTAGGGAAGCTTTGAGAATGGGTGCTGAAGTCTTCCACAGCCTGAAAGCAGTGTTGAAGGACAGAGGCTTGAATACAGCTGTAGGTGATGAGGGCGGCTTTGCTCCAAACCTAGGTTCTAACGAAGAAGCAATCCAGGCCATTATTGAAGCTATCGAACGGGCCGGCTACAAGCCTGGCGAAGATGCGTTTATCGCCCTGGACGTAGCCGCTACCGAACTCTTTAAAGATGGCAAGTACCACCTCGCCGGAGAAGGCAAAGTCTTTGACACCGACGAAATGGTGGCTTACTACAAGGATCTGGCAGCCAAGTATCCGATCATCTCCATTGAAGACGCCCTCAGCGAAGATGAGTGGGATGGCTGGAAGAAACTTACTGAAGCCATCGGTGACAAGGTGCAGCTCGTCGGTGACGATTTGTTTGTTACCAACACTGAGCGCCTCAGCAAGGGCATTGAGCGCGACATTGCCAACTCCATTCTGATTAAAGTCAACCAAATCGGTACCTTAACTGAAACCCTAAATGCCATTGAAATGGCTAAGCGGGCAGGCTATACTGCGGTTATCTCCCACCGTTCCGGTGAAACCGAAGATACCACAATTGCCGACCTCGCGGTGGCTACCAATGCCGGCCAAATCAAGACCGGTGCCCCCAGCAGGACAGACCGTGTTGCCAAGTACAACCAGCTGCTCCGCATCGAAGAGGAACTGGACTTTACCGCGGAGTATCCCGGCCGCAAGGCATTTTACAACATCAAGAAGTAGCAGGAGTCAAGAAAAAAAGCGGAGCCGAGTGGGCTCCGCTTTTTTCATGGGAGTGAATCATTCTGCACTGAGCAGCACGCCATGCTCGGCGTCAACATAGGTAAAGCCTTGGCCGGCATTTTTTCGGTAGAAGGCCTCTATCTCACGCTCCACATGTTCAGGGACGAACTTTTCATTCCTGTCCCACTTATGCCCGATATCGGGTACCGAGTTAAAGAGCATTTTTGTGTAGGGGTGGACAGGGTTCTTGTAGATTTTCTCAGTGGCGCCTTTTTCCACAAGCCTGCCCCTGTGCATGATCATGGTGTAATCACTTATGTAGTAGCCCAACGCTAAGTCATGGGTGATAAACAGAATTGACATGCCCCTTTCCCGGCAGATATCCACCAGCAAGTTTAAGATGCCCATGCGCGTCGAGGCGTCCAGCATGCTGATTAACTCATCTGCCACCAGCACATCAACGTCCAAGAGCAGTGAACGGGCGATCAGCAGGCGTTGCAGCTGTCCGCCGCTCAGCTGGTGGGGGAACTGGTGCAAGATCCGGGCCGGGTTGAGATTGACGCTCTCCAGAACTTCAGCGGTGCGTTCTTCCCGGTTCTTGACATGGGGCAGAAACACATCATAGACCATATCAAAGACTCGATCGACGCGAAAGAGGGGGTTAAATGACGAAAATGGGTCTTGGAAGATCCCCTGCACCTTCCGGTAATAATCCCGCAAGGCATCCTTGCCCTTGATCTCGGTGATGTCCTGTCCGCGATAGAGAAGTTTCCCGGAGGTGGGCTTGATCAGCTTCAGCATCAGTTTCCCTATGGTGGTTTTGCCGCTGCCGCTTTCACCGATCAAGGAGAGAACGGTCCCTGGGTACATTTCGAAGGAAGCATCCCTGACGGCCTCCGTTCTGGCTCGGATGAAAATACCGCTGGTAAAGACTTTACTTAGATTTTCAGCTGCGATAATTGGTTGTTTCCCTTGTCTGTCAGCCAACGTGTTCACTTCCAATCTCTTCATAATGCCAGCAGGCGATGGAGTGGCGTTCAGAAATCTGTACGGTTTCCGGCGTTTTCTGGCACTGTGCGGTTTGATATGGACAGCGGAACCGGAAACGGCATCCTGGTCCGATATCAAGGAGCTCCGGGGGTGTACCCTTAATCCCCTCCAGACGCTCCTCTTTGATCTGTGCCCCAACTTTGGGCAGGGAACTGATCAGTGCCTGCGTGTACGGATGGCGGGGGTTCTTGATCAGATCCTCCACCGGTCCGGTCTCCACCGCATGCCCGGCGTACATGATCAGCAGCCTGTCAGCAACTTGATACAGGATGGAGATATCGTGGGTGATGAATATCGAAGAGCCGATAATCCCCTGATCGCGCAGTTCCATAAGCATCGTCGCGGCAAAGCGCTGGGAGCTCACATCCAGGGCCGAAGTGATTTCATCTGCTATCACCAAGTCGGGATTCATCAGCGTGGAAATGATCATCACAACGCGCTGCTTCATCCCGCCAGAAAGCTCGATAGGGTATTTATTCAACACATTGGGATCCAAATTGACCATGGCGAATCTGTCCGCAACTTTCTCAAAAAACGCTGCATTGGTTTCAATTTCATGTTCATGGGCCATATCTGTAATAAAAGTCTTTATTCTCTTCGTTGGGCTGAGGGCATCCAAAGCGTATTGGGGGATGATGGAGATATTGCGAAAACGCAGCCGCCGAAACTCTTCTTCAGGCATGGTCATCAGGTCCTGGCCTAGAAACCATGCTTTGCCGGAGATGTGCTGCAGCGGCTTCTTGCGCAAGATGAGCGTATTGGCCAGTGTGCTCTTGCCGCAGCCCGATTCTCCTGCAACTCCGAGGATCTCACCCCTTGTGACGTGGAACGATACGCCGTCAAGGGCTTTGACATCGCCCTTGAGGATGCGGTAATACGCCCGCAGTTCTTCCAGTTCCAGGATTTTTTCTGCTGACATAGCTACAACTCCCTCAAGCGTGGGTTGAATACTTCATCAAGCCCAGTATTAATAAAGTACAGCGAAACGATCAACAGAGTCAGAAGCAGGCCTGGGATAATAATCCACCACCACATACCCAAATGCAGGGCATTCCAGTTTACTGCATTTTGCAGAATCAAGCCCAGGGAAATGCCCCGGGTTGGACCGAGCCCGAGAAACTCCAGTCCCACTGAAGCCAAGATGGTTCCGTTAAACTGGAGGATGTAGACCATGAACACATAGGAAAACATGTTGGCGGCAATGTCTTCTTTGAGTATGCGGAAGGTGCTCAGGCCGGAGATCCGAGACAAATTGACAAACTCCTGGCTGCGCAGGGACATCGTCTGTGAGCGAACCGCCCTGGCTGTCCAGGGCCAGGCGGTGGCAGATACAATCAGGCTTTGGGTAACAATGCCCCGGTAGGGCAGATAGGCCGAAAGCAGAATTAAAAGGGCCAGGGAAGGAATAACCATGAACACATTAGTGACCATCATCAGGCCCTCATCTGCTGCCCGGCCGCTGTTGTAGCCTGAGATAAAACCCACTACCAGGCCGATTGCAGATGCAATCGTTCCTGCTAGAAAACCGACCAAAAGGGTGGAACGGAGCCCGTAGACTACTCCGGTGTACACATCTCTGCCCTGGAGAGTCGTGCCGAACCAATGCTCCTTTGAGGGGGGCAGATACCCCGGCCCGGCAAACTCATCGTGTTCGTAAGGGGTAAGGTAGGGCCCAATGATGCTGAGCAGCAAGATGGCGGTGAACAAACATGCCCCAAACAGCACTTTTTTATTGGTAACCGCGAAGTAGAGGTTTTCATGCCTTTTCCAAAAAGAACCCTTTGCCATGCCTAAACCTCCTCCGAATAGGAATGCCGCACCCGCGGGTCAATGATCATGTAGACGATATCTACAATGAAGTTGGCGGCGAGCACCATCAGGATCAGGAAGAGGAAGCATCCTTGAATCAGGAAATAGTCACTTTGCCTAATGGCCTGCACCATGGTATAGCCAAGACCTGGATAGGCAAACACCACCTGTGTCAGAACTCCTCCGGAAATGATTGTCCCAAGGCTTATCGCTAAGCCGGTTACCTGGGGCAGGATTCCGTTGCGGTAGCCGTAGTTGCGGATTAACCGCCTGGATGCTCCCAGGGACTCCATGTACCTGGAGTAGTTGGTGTTTGTCTCGTAGATAATCATGTTCCGCATGCCGATTGCCCAGCCGCCGAGCTGGACCAGGAACATAGTGATGAAGGGCAGAAACCAGTGCATAATAAAATCTGCGATAAATATCCAGTTCCAGCCGGGTGTAAGGGCAGCGCTGTAGGCATGGCTGATAGGGAAGATATCCAGCACGATGCCGAGGAGATAGGAGACAACCAGTGCAAACCAGAAATACGGTGAGGACGTCAGGAAGTAGAAGACGGGCATCAGAAAGTTATCTGCCGTCTTGTTCACGCCCGACAAGGCACCGAGCTTGTTGCCTATGATCCAGCTTAAAATGATTGAAGGAAGCAGAATGATGAAATCGTAAATGATGGCGTTTTTGATAATATCAATCACCGGCGACGGAAAGCGGGTGATGCTGATTCCCAGTTCGCCCATGAAAAGTGAGCGCCAGAAACCCAGATACTGAGACCACAGCGGTTTATCCAAACCGAATGTCTGCACAAAGTAGCTCTGCAGAATTTCTTTGCCCCCTTCCAGCCCTGAAAACCTGGCCAGGAGCGAGGTGATGGGATCACCTGGCACCAGCCGGGGGACCACCCAGTTCAGAGTCACCGCAAAGACAAAAGTGACAAGGTAAATTGCTATTTTCTTACTCAAATAACGTCCCATAACGACCTCTTTCTGTAGTTTCCATAACAGTAAATGGTGCCCCGATAGATCAGAAGATCTATCGGGGTTGTTGAGGGAGTATCCGCTTCTACTTGGTGGATCTGAGGTTGATGAGCATATCTACGCCGCCCATTTGCCAGTAGCCGCCCCAGGTGGAGGGATATCCGTCGGGGTTGTGCTCACTTGGCCAGTTGGTCCACCACTCAGATTGAGACGTTGCCCACATTCCGTTCTGCCAGAAGGGGATTGCCGGCATATCTTCCAGCAAGATCCTCTGGATCTCAGATGCAATCGCCAGGGACTCTTCGGTCATAGGCAGCACCTTGTTGAACTCAAGAATGAGATCAAACAGCTCAGGATTGTCGTAGCGTCCGAAGTTGCCTTCTGTTACCTGTTCTCTATGGATGTTATGGTTGGCAATCCAGTTCCAGTAGGTGAAGGGGGACCCAGAGACAGTGGCTCCGTAGTTATTGATCAGCATATCAAAGTTGCCTGTGAACATCCGGTTTTCATATACGGACTGGTCGGGGAAGGCCGGATTGGCGTTGACGCCGATTGCTCTGAAGTGGTCAGAGATGATGCGGATAGATTCCATCCAGTCGGTCCAGCCTGCAGGAACGATAATCTCAAAGCTCATAGGCGTACCGTCCGGCAGATCTCTCCAGCCGTCGCCGTCCTGGTCGACGTAGCCTGCTTCGTCCAGCAGTTGCGCTGCATATTCCGGATTGTAGCTGAAGCCGTATTCACGTGCGACATCGGGATCATGGTAGGCCATCCAGCCGCCAAAGAGTCCGGTTGGGTCAGATGCAGGCACCATGAACTCAAAGACGCGTTCCACAATGACCTCTGGGTTGACAGCGTGAGCCAAAGCACGCCTGAAGACCTTATCATCCATTGGAGGACGCTGATTGTTGAGGTAGAGAACGGCAGTATTTGCCTGCAGCATATAGGGAGCGTCATCAAACCAGGTGTTCAAACCGAACGAGTTTTTGATCGCGGGAATGCCAGGGATGAAGTAGTTGCTCAGGTCCAGTGTACGCTGCATCAGCATGCCCAGGGCTACGTTGTTCTCAGGAATAATCATCTCAACCACGCGCTTCGGCTGAGGCTGCCCAAATACTTCGTTAGCCCACCAGTTATCGTCGCGATCCCAGACAATTCTGTCTGAAGCGCCTTCACCGGCTTTGTAGGGGCCGCTGCCTACAGGATTTTCGTTGGCAACCACCAACAGTTGATCCCCTGGTATGTCTTTCCAGATGTGCTTCGGGATGATGGGGCGTGAATAAAGTTCAACCTGCCACTCCTGGTAGCTTGGGTCGCTGAACACGAATTGAACCTTAGTCGGTGAGAGTTCCTTTACTTCTGAAAGCTGTCTCCAAATTGGGGTGTAGGGAAGTTCATTGTCGCGAGCCAGTTCGTAGGTAAACACGACGTCAGCCGCTGTGAGAGGTTCACCGTCTGACCAACGGGCCTCACTGCGCAGTTCAACTTCATAAACGGTGTCGGAGACCCACTCGCCGCTTTTTGCCAGCCACGGCTTGTATACGTTCGTCTCAGGGTTGTAGCTGAAGAGTGTTTCGTATACCAGGCCGATTGTTGCAGAAGTGCGTTGAGGATACAGGGGATTCCAGTTCGTAGCAGGGTTCCAGGGCCCGCCGCCGACGACCAGGGTCTCATGGCGTTCCGGGGCGGCAAATGCAATCGAACTCGACGTGACCAGTAACAGCACAACCAATAGTAAAGCTACGCGTTTTCTCAAAGCACAACACCTCTCCATTTGTTTTTTCTTTGCTCTATATCAACAAACCCGGCACGGGTTTGGTCGCCGTCACAAGTGGATAGGATTTGCTGTAGAAGTTAAGCGATTAAGCAATACTCGCCATCGGCTGCTGGTCTGGTGCGAATCAAAGGCGACTGTATCTGAAGAATTTCAATTCACTTAACATATTCAAGCAGAACCGCAAATATCCTTCTATAAAATAAAATTGAAACGCAAAAACTTTTGCATTTAGCTAGCGTGATTATCCATTTGGGAAGGATCCTAAGCTGTCATGTAGAATATGATGATATTGCGGCCCTAATCCCGTTGACACCGATGCTTAAACGATTAGCCTATGAGCTGGACAAACGGGGCAAAACGAGCGTAAAGGAGTTTGTTTTTTGGGAGGTTGTGGCTTGAGAGTAACTATTGCCGATGTTGCTGCCAAGGCCGGGGTGTCTACTGCCACGGTAAGTTATGTCTTAAACAAATCAAATCGTGTTTCAAAGAAGACTCGCGAGCGGGTGCTTCGCGCCGTTGAGGAGTTGGGCTACCAGCCAAATGCCCTGGCCCAGGGTCTGGTGAAGAATGAAACCCGCAACATTGGCGTGGTGATTCCCCACACTGCAGAATCTGTCTTTTCTGATCCCTTCTTCCCTGAACTCCTGAAGGGGATCGGCACCGTAGTAGCGCGGGAGGGGTACTTTCTGCTGCTGTCTTTGCTGGGTGCAACGGAGGATTTTGTCTCTGTGCTGAGCAACATGATCAGCCAGCGCAGAGTCGACGGTATCATAGTTGCTTCTACTCCCCGGGACAGTGAAGTAGTCACTAAGGTCCGCGAGGGAGGTCTGCCCTTTACGCTGATCGGACCCTGTTTCTTGCCGGACGTTCATTCTGTTGACGTGGATAATGAGGAGGGGGCGTACCGGGCAGCCAGGCACCTGATCGACCTTGGGCACCGGGAGATCGGCTACATCAGCGGTGATATGCGCTTTGATTATGCAGTGCAGCGCTACCGCGGCTTCCAGCGGGCCCTTGATGAGGGAGGGATAGGTTCGGCCCATGTCCATCTGGGGGATGTTACCCATCGGTCTGGGCAGCGGGGGGCAAGACATCTTTTGGAAAACTATCGGGGTATTACCGCCATTGCCTGCGCCAGCGACATGGCAGCCTACGGTGCCATTGCTGCCGCCCGTGAACTGGGCTACAGGATTCCTGACGACTTATCAGTGGTGGGCTTTGATGACATTCCCTTTGCCCAGGAGCATGAAATTAAGCTGACCACAATCAGGCAGCCCATTTCCAAACTCGGCTACCTTGCCTCCGAGAATCTGATTGCCAGGCTGACGGACAGCACCAAGCCTGTTGGGCCTGAGCGCATGATTATAGAGACAGAACTGGTGGTGCGGGATTCAACAGCACCGCCGAACAATGCTGGGAGGGCTGACTTATGATTTTTCCAGATGACTTTATCTGGGGCGCAGCTACTGCTTCGTATCAAATCGAAGGGGCCTTTGATGAGGACGGGCGGGGAGAATCAATCTGGGACCGTTTCAGCAAGACGCCGGGCAAAGTGCTGCATGGCCACACCGGCGATGTGGCCTGCAATCATTACCACCTATACAAAGAAGACGTAGCTCTGATCCGGGAACTTGGGGTGGACAGCTACCGTTTTTCTGTGGCATGGCCCCGGGTCATGCCTGACGGAATCACAGTGAATCAAAAAGGCATCGACTTCTACAGGCGCCTGACGGATGAATTGCTCAGAAACGAGATAGCGCCTGCAGTTACCCTCTATCACTGGGATTTGCCTCAGGCCCTGGAAGATCGGGGAGGCTGGCTGAATCGGGATACGGCTAAGTATTTCCGCGATTATGCTATGGTTGTTTTTGAGCAGCTCGGCGATGTCGCTGCCTCCTGGATTACCCTGAATGAACCTTGGTGCTCCGCATTTCTGGGTTACGGCATTGGAGAACATGCGCCGGGCAAAGCAGATATTCCTTCCCACTACATTGCGGCCCACCATTTACTTTTGGGCCACGGCCTGGCACTGCAGGGTTACCGCCAGATGAATCTGCCCGCGGACATAGGTATCACCCTGAATCTAACTCCTCAGTATCCGGCATCTTCCAGGCCTGCAGACGTGGCAGCTGCCAGAAAGGCCGACGGGTTTCAAAACAGATGGTACCTGGATCCGATCTTTAAAGGGGCTTATCCTGAAGATATGGATGAGGCTCTGTCCTGTGTCAGCCCCGCCGTTAAGGAGGGGGACCTTGAACTGATCTCCATGCCCAATGACTTCCTGGGCATCAACTTCTATTCGAGGGCGATTGTATCCGCAGATGAGCAGGGACAGCCTCAAACGGAGAACCCCGAGTTCGAGGTAACTGCCATGGGCTGGGAGGTCTGCCCTGAAGCACTGTATGATCTGCTGGTTCGGGTGCACAGCGACTACGGCCCAATTCCACTTTATATCACCGAAAATGGAGCTGCCTATGAAGATGAGCTGGAGAACGGAAGGATCAAGGATACTAAGCGCCAGGCATATCTAGAGCAGCATATAGCCCAGTCAGCCAGAGCCATTGAAGCTGGCGTGCCCCTCAAAGGATACTATGTCTGGTCCCTGCTGGACAACTTCGAATGGGCCTATGGCTACGAGCGGCGCTTTGGGATCGTCTATGTCAATTTTGAGACCCAGGAAAGGATTCTCAAGGACAGCGCCCGGTGGTACAGGTCTTTTTTGCAGAAGTAATCTGGTGCGCACCGCCTCACAGCCCTTTTCTCTTGCCTGGTTCATGACACTGTGATAGAATAACCAAGTAGTGTTATCAATGGGGCAGGGAGGTGTCATTAAGCTATGGGAACCTTTTTGATGATTGTTCAGTTTCTGATCTGTATCGCTTTAATTGTTGCGGTGACCCTGCAGGAGAGTAAGGGTGAGGGTTTGGGCTCGATCGGCGGAGGAAGCCGTATGTTCTTTAATCAGAGAAAAGGGAAGGAAGAAATCCTTGCAACGGCCACTACCTATCTCGCCGTTGGTTTCATGATCCTTTCTGTCGTATTATCAGTATGGTTTTAGTCTTGCTTCTGAAATTAAATAAACCTTTGCCGCACAAGCAAAGGTTTTTTGTTATGCCCTATTTCAGATCCAGTCTGCAGTAGACATCTCCCGCATCATCGTATTCGCCTGTGTCTTTGAATCCGAAAGATCTGTAGAGTTTATATGCTGCTGCATTTTCCCTGCTGCAGGATAGGACAACCGCATCTGCGCTGGAGCAGAATGATTTCAGTATCTGAATCATTTTGCTCAATGCCTTCTTGCCGTGGCCCTTACCCTGGTATCTTCGATCAATCATCATGCGGGACAGGTAAAAAACCGTCTCGTCTTCTGGGTCGTCTGCATCTTTCGGCTGGTATACTGCCATGATAAAGCCTACCATAGTCTCGCCGCTGTAGATGGCATAGGGCAGGGGCGCATACTTGCCCTCATTCTGCAGAGCGTAGGCTTCTGCCAGGCTGTAGGCATTAGGAGCCATGAATTTTCTCTGTTCCTCAGTTAGACTTAGGCTGATGCACTCCTCAAAATTCTCCGTCGATATTTCCCGCAGTTCTACCACGGACCCGCTCCTCCTTTCCTGATTGTGCGGCCAATATAAAAAAACGCTGCACTCAAGTTTTTTCTGAGCGCAGCATTGTTCACTTCATTTTCAAATTATGTTTTGGTGGAGGTGAGCGGAGTTGCACCGCTGTCCGCAAGTGAAATTACACCAGCATCTCCGAGCGCAGCCACAAATCTAGTTCTCGTTCATCCTTCTACTTTGTGGCCAGCTAAAGGACAAACCAGCCCGTAAATTTCCCCTTTCAGCTCCGGGCGCTGCTCAAAGGGTAGTCTGTAATTTGACGTCACTCTTATTTCCTACAGACAAAGAAACAAGGGACGTTAGCTGAACTAAGCAGCTAAGGCGTAATTGTTGTTTGCAGTTATTGCTTTCCCACTTTTAACGAGGCATTGGGGTCCTCGGCTCGCTTCTGGTGCTCTCCCTACCCACGTCGAAACTAATTCACCCCCAAGGTATCTACAGAATATCAAAAACCTGCTCAGCTGTCAAGGCAGATCCCCCTAGCGATCCCGGCCAAGGGCCTGCTGTGCCCTTCGCTGTGCGTCTCTCTTTGCGGAGGTCTCACGCTTATCGTAGAGCTTTTTCCCTTTTGCCAGCGCCAGCTCAACCTTGCATCTACCTCTCAGGAAGTAAAGGCGGGTTGGGACCAGGGTATAGCCTTCTTCCCGAGTCTTGCCTATCAGTCGGCGAATCTCCCGCTTGTGCAGAAGCAGTTTCCGGGGCCGAGTGGGGTCATGGTTGAAGCGGTTGCCTTGTTCATACGGGCTGATGTGCATGCCGTAGAGAAACACTTCTCCATTTTCAACTCGGGCAAAACTGTCCCGGAGGTTGACTTTCCCTAAACGGAGTGATTTTACCTCAGTACCCTGCAGTGCGATGCCTGCCTCATAAGTATCTTCAATAAAATAGTCATGGCGGGCTCTGCGATTTTCGGCAATAACTTTGATCTGAGACACCACAATCAACTCCTTTGGATGTATTATAACAGAGTTGGCCCTCGTAAGGAAGATGTGCCTTGTGACTAAGGGATGTGGGGCCAGTCGCTGTCCAGGTCCAGATGGTCCGTTACGGTCAAGACCTGGTACTGGCCGAGGCTGTGCCCTTCCTGGAAGGCATAATGAACTTCGAGGCTGTAGAGTCCAGGCGGGAAGTGCCCCTTGACCGGGATGAACTCGCCGCCCTGCACCATGCGGGGACCCCATTTCAGTGCTTTTTGGGGCGCATCCACTATTTCCAGGCGATTGGAGAGATCTGCGAAATAAGTGAAGCCGCCTAGATCATGGAGTATATCTGCTATTACTCCGCCTTGGGAATTCAAGAGAGAAGCCTTGTGAATAAAGACCGGCCTGTCAGTTCCGTTGGCGAACCCAATCAACCCGAAAATTTCATTGTACTCCTTATAATACACATGGAAGTCTGCCAGAAAGACTTGGGGCCAGAGCCCGGTTTCATATTTTATGGTGGGCTGGTTGATTCCTTCTTCTACCTGGATTTCCCGTGCGTACCGCGCGTAGTCTCCGGCAAATACCTCCAGAGTGTGGCGGCCCGGTTTGAGGTGTGTGACGCGAAAAAAGCCAAGGCTGTCTGCCTGGACCAAATGATCACCTATGATAATGACCCCGAAGGGGACGGGGTCGCCGAAGACGTTGCGGATCTGTCCTTCCACAGTGCTCGAGCCTTCTGCTGAACTGAATGCAGAGATTGCTCTGCCGGCGTCGAGAATGTCGAGCTCTTGTCGAAGTATAATAGTGACTACAGCAACGTAGGCCGTAAGCACATAGGCCGCAAGCAGAAGCAAGGCAAACCTTCCCAGGCGAATCCAAAACTGCGAAAACATAAGAGGATTCCTCCTTTCGAGGGAGAAATGATGGTAGTAATTACAGCCGGAGGTAAGATTATGAAGCGGGTTGCCCTTATACTTTTTTTTATTTTCCTAATTACCATGATTTGCCCAAGTCAATCGAACGCCGCCCTGAGACTTTTTGTAGGGCCTGATGAGGTAGAGCTGAAACATTCCCTGGTTATGATTAACGGCAACTTCATGATTCCTGTGAGCGTCTTTGCCGATCACCTAGGAGCCGAGGTTAACATAGCTGAACCGGACATTGAGTTGGTGTTTTCGGATCAGACTATTCTTATGCAGCTGGAGAATGAAAGTGCACAAGTGGAGGGCAAATCCTACAAACTGGAAGTTGCCCCCCAGCTGATGGATGGGGAGATTGTGGTACCGATCCGTTTCATTGCCAATCGGCTAGGCTTGAGTCTGGTCTTTGATCAGGACATCATGGGTTTGCGCCTGGAACCTCCCAGGGAGAGCAGACTCATGGAACGCTCCTTCACATCCAGCCTGATTCGGGAGCCCCTGAGCCTCAGAACGGCAGAACCGGAACCAGATGAATCGGACCAGACTGAACCCATTGTTATCCATCATCCTGAAGAAGAGCAAGACCTTAAGGACATCATTTTTATGGGCGGACCCAGGTCGAGGGTTTTTCTTGATCTGAATTCATATACTGGATATCAGGCCTATCTGTTAACGGAGCCGGATCGCCTGGTCATTGACTTGTATGGCGTAGGCGGCGACGCTCTGCCTGCGGTTGAAGTGAAGGGCGATCCTGTAGTATCTTCCATCCGCAGCTCCCGTTTTGATGAGCAGACGATGCGCATAGTCTGTGATTTGAAGGGCTCAACCGGTTACCGGGTGAACCCCTGGCCGGAGGGAGGACTGGAGATTGAGTTCAACTTTCAGCTGACATCCATCGAGCTGCGGGAGGACGGTGCAGAGTTTTGCCTTTACTTTCAGGCTTCCGCAGCCCCTGTAGTTGAGGCAGTCTACCTGGAGAACCCACTCCGCCTGGTGCTGGATCTGCAAGAGACCACGCTGATGATCAGCTCCTTTGACAGACCTGTCAATCAGGGGCGGGTTGAGCGCTTCCGGGTCAGCCAGCACACTCCGGCGGTGACGAGGGTTGTTCTGCAGGTGACAGAGCCGGTTGCTCCCCTTCTCCTGGAGCAAATCGGCGAAGGTGAGTTTATACTGCCGCTCTTTCTCGGAACAGCCAGCGAGGCCCACGCCTACCTGGCCGGCTTGCAGGGCCAGGCCGACACTGACTTGGCGGAAGATACCGTCGTCGACGGTGAACTGGCAGGATTGACAGTCGTGGTTGACCCTGGGCATGGAGGGTCGGATCCAGGTACTATTGGACACCAGGGTACTTTTGAAAAGGATGTTAACCTGGCCATTGGCATGTACTTGGGTGAATTGCTGGAACAGGCGGGGGCAAGAGTTGTGTATACTAGAGACAGCGATGTATATGTGTCGATTTTTGAGCGTCCGGCCATTGCCACCGAAGCCAAAGCAGACATGTTCGTCTCCATACATGCAAATTCCCATATCAAGAGGGGCACTGCCAGAGGCACCGAGACTTTGTACAGGGCAAATGACCCTGCATCTGAACTTTTGGCCCGGGCGGTCCAGGAAGAGCTTGTGCAAGCCATTACGCTGGTGAACAGGCGCATCTGGGGCCGGGATGATCTTGCGGTGTTCAATCAGACGCGGATGCCTGCGATTATGGTGGAGGTTGGGTTTTTGGATCACCCCGATGAAGAGATACTGCTGTTGGCACCGGGATTTCAAAGGGTTGCTGCTCAAGGCATTTACAACGGGATCAGGCGCTTTTATCTGGAGTTCAGACAGTAGGGGGCGACGGTGATGAGATGGAAGCGCAGTGCAGCCATGGCAGTTGTATTCTTGCTCTTGCTGTTTGCGGTGCGTACTGTGCTGTATGTACTCAGTGAGGAAAATGGGATAATAGAGGTATCCGTTGATGTCAGCAAGCCTTTTTATGCGGTGTACTTCGCATCTCCCGGGAGCCTTTACCTGGTGCCCGAGTTTCGCCAAGGTGCAGGGACGATTGAAGAGCGTTTGGAGAGCCTCTTGGCGGGCCCGCGCCTGCCAGGCTTGTTTCCGATTCTGCCTGAAGGTGTCCGGCTGCTGAGCTACAGTCAGCGCGGCGATGTGCTGTATCTCAATTTCAGTCACCATCTCGTAACCAATCATCCGGGGGGAAGTACAGGAGAGATCTTTACAGTATATGGCATAGTCAACACTTTAGTTGGGGCCCAGGGGGTTCGGCGGGTGCAGATCCTGGTGGAAAACAGAATGGTTTCCACCCTGGCAGGTCACTTAGACCTAACTGAGCCCCTGGAGAAGGACTATGAGATTTTGGGTAGTTCTCACATATGATGGTGAGAACACACCTCCTGGGGGAATTGTATTGGCAATTGGAATTTACGACTCTGGTTTAGGGGGGCTGTCTGTCTGGCGTGAGCTTCGGCGATCTACCAAGGCACGGCTCCTGTATTTTGGTGATACATCTCATGTTCCGTATGGAGAGAAAACCCAGGCCCAGCTGGAAGGGTACTTTTGGGAGATTGTCGGGTTTTTCCTGACTAAAGGGTGTCAGGCTGTTGTGGTGGCATGCAATACTTCCAGCGCCCTTGTGGTGCCGCGGGTGGCAGGTAAGGTGGATATCCCTGTGTTTGGCATTATTGAAAGGGCGGTCGATGCCGTGCTTGAGGTAAGCGACGGACGCGTGGGAGTGCTGGCCACCCGGGCAACTGCAGAAAGCGGGGCGTATCAAAGGGCTTTTGCTGAGGCTGCGCCCGATACGAAAGTATTTGTCCAAAGCGCACCAAAACTGGTGCCCTTGGTTGAAGCAGGGGAGATAAACTCTGATCTCACCAGGCAGGCACTGAAAGAATACATTGATCCTCTCCTGGCTGAGAATATAGACACCCTCTTGCTCGGCTGCACCCATTATCCCTTCCTGCGGGAGTCCATTGCAGAGCTGGCGGGTCCAGCGGTGCGCATCGTTGACCCGGCCCCTGCTTTGGCAGTGCAGGTGGGGGAGATGTTCCCAGCCTGGCAGGCTGATCAGCTGGGGAAAGCTGCAAGTTGCGATACACAGTTTTGGGTCAGCGGCGATCCGCAGACGTTCAAAACCACCGCCGAGCTGTTGCTCAAGGAGGAACTGCCAGCGGTGGGCTTTTATCATATGTCGGGAGAGAAAGTCTAATGTACAGGAGATTGTCAGAAGAGTGGTCTGGAAAGCGAGTTGCGGTAATCGGCCTCGGGATCAGCAACATTGCACTTATTAAAGTCCTAAAGGAAGCCGGGGCGCAGCTGAGCGGGAGAGATCGCAAGTCAAGTTCTGAGCTGGGGGACAGATTTCAAGAGCTGCAGTCCCTGGGAATCGATCTGGTCTTAGGTTCAGATTACCTGAATGGTTTAGAGGATTATGATGCGGTGGCCGTCAGTCCGGGGGTGCCCAAGGACCTTCCAGAGCTTCAGGCAGTGAGGGAAAGGGGCTGCCTGGTAAGCGAAATCGGTTTGCTGTTTCACTACAGCCGGGCACCTGTTTTTGCCGTCACGGGCAGCAGCGGTAAAACAACCACCACCAGCCTGGCAGGGGAAATGTTCAAGGCGGGCGGGATGTCCACTTATGTAGGGGGGAACATCGGTGAGCCTCTCATTGGCGAACTTGACCGGTTCAGACCGGAGGATCATGTTCTGTTGGAACTGTCCAGCTTTCAGCTGGAAGATCTGAGGAAAAGTCCCCACGGCGCGGTAATTACCAATATCGCCGAAAATCACCTGGATGTTCATCATACCATGGAAAACTACGTCAGCGCCAAGCAGAACATCTATCGTTATCAAAAGGACAGCGATTTTTTGGTTCTTAATTATGATGACCCAGTCACACGGGCGATGGCAGACGAGGCTCCGGGCAGAGTCTTCTTTTTCAGCCTTAAGGAAAGGGTGAAGCCCGGAGCCTATTTGTCCGGTGATGACCTGGTCTTGTCTGATGGCGCAGGTGAGCAGTTCTTTGCCAGAAGGACAGAGCTGCTCCTTCCCGGGGAACATAATGTGGCCAACTTCCTGGCAGCGGCTCTCCTCAGTCACGTCGCCGGCGCCGGCTTAGAGGCAATCAGGCAGGTTGGTCGGACCTTTACCGGTGTGCCCCATCGTTTGGAGCTGGTAGCTGAAGTTGACGGGGTAAAGTACTACAATGATTCTATAGCCACAACTCCAGACAGGACCATAGCTGCACTGCGATCCTTTGCCAAGCCGCCAATACTGATTGCCGGCGGATCCGACAAGCAGCTTTCCTTTGACAAATTGGGCTGTGCTGTCCATTCTGGAGTAAGGCACTTGATCCTGCTGGGCGCCACAGCACCAAAAATTCGTAGGGCGGTCCTTGATGCGGGAGGCGTTTCCCTGCACGAAGTCGAAGACTTAGAAGCGGCGGTGCCTTTAGCAAAGGAGTTGGCAGAGCCGGGAGATGTGGTGCTCCTGTCGCCTGCCAGCGCAAGCTTTGATCAATATGCCAATTTCATGGCCAGGGGCGAACATTTCCGGGCTCTGGTGGCCAAATTACAATCAGAGAGTGCAGGAGGAGATTAAGATGATTCGTGTAACAGCCCCCCTTGAGGATGCCAGGTCGCTTCGGGCCGGCGATGAGGTGCTGATTAGCGGTGTCATTTATACCGCACGTGATGCTGCACATCAGCGGCTGGTCAAACTGATCGAGGCCGGTGAACCTCTGCCGTTTGACCCGAAGGGAGCAATTATTTACTACGTTGGGCCAACGCCGCCCAAGCCCGGTGAGCCAATCGGTTCTGCGGGCCCAACTACCTCCACGCGCATGGACAGCTTGACCGTTCCCCTGTTGGCGCAGGGTGTCAAGGGGATGATCGGCAAGGGCGGCCGCAGCCAAGAGGTAATCGAGGCAATGCAAGAACACGGTGCAGTCTATTTTGCAGCGGTGGGCGGAGCTGCCGCGTATATTGCCCAAAGCATCAAGGAAGTCCAGGTTGTCGCTTACCCTGATTTGGGCGCAGAGGCTGTGCACCGCATGGTAGTCGAAGACTTTCCTGCGATTGTAGCTATTGACAGTTTGGGAAACAATCTTTATGAACAAGGGGTTGCCAAGTATCGCAACTTTGGCGTGGAGGAGGACAAATAAATGGAATACACACGGCCAGACGGACGTGCCTGTGATGAGCTGCGGCCAGTGAAGATAACGCGGAATGTGAATATGTACGCGGAAGGCTCGGTTCTAATTGAGATTGGACATACCCAGGTGATTTGCACCGCCACTGTTGAAGACAAAGTACCGCCCTTTTTGCGGGGCATGGGTGAAGGATGGGTCACTGGGGAGTATTCTATGCTGCCTCGGGCCACAGCTGTACGCAACCCAAGGGAGTCATCCAGGGGCAGGATTGGCGGCCGCACCCATGAGATTCAGCGCCTGATCGGGCGTTCGCTGCGTTCCGTTGTTGACCTGAAGGCTTTAGGCGAGCGTACGATCTGGATCGACTGCGATGTGATCCAAGCCGACGGGGGGACACGGACCGCATCCATTACCGGAGCTTTTATTGCGCTGGTCGATGCCCTGCGCACCATTGAGGGCAACCCAGGTGTCAAGGAATACCTGGCCGCGGTCAGTGTAGGGATTGTCAACGGCCAGCCTGTCTTAGACCTGAATTATGAAGAAGACTTTGCAGCCGAGGTTGACTTTAATGTGGTGATGACCCAAAGCGGACAGATTGTCGAGGTGCAGGGCACAGCCGAAGGGCAGCCGTTTTCCCGTGAACAGATGGGACAGCTGATGGATCTGGCCGAAAAGGGTATCTCAGAGCTGTTTGAGAAACAGCAGGCTTTGCTCATGGAAGATTTGGCAAAGAAGTTTGGTGGTAAGTAGATGGCGACAAGACGCATTATTGTGGCCAGCCACAACGCACATAAAATCAAGGAAATCAAGGAGCTTGTCTCACAGCTTGACCTGGAAGTGGTGAGCCTGTCTGAAGTAGGGGACTATCCTCCCGTGGTGGAAGACGGTGACACTTTCCAGGATAATGCCCGCAAAAAGGCAGTGGAGATTGCCAGGCTGTGTGGAGAGTATGTCCTAGCCGATGACTCTGGGTTAGAGGTGGACGCCCTTGGCGGGGCGCCAGGCGTTCATTCTGCCCGTTTTGCAGGTGAACCGGCCTCGGATAGGCGAAATAACGAACTGCTTTTGGAGAAGTTGGCGGACTGCCCCATAGAGCAGCGCGGTGCGCAGTTTCGCTGTGTGATGGCGTTAGCCGCACCGGATGGTCAGGTAGAGTTTTCTGAAGGGATCTGTCGGGGTGTTATCCTCTTTGAACCTAGAGGCAACAGCGGTTTCGGGTATGATCCTTTGTTCTTTGTCCCGGAGCTGGGGCTTACCTTTGCGGAGCTCAGTTCTGCTGAAAAAAACAGCATCAGCCATCGATTCCGCGCCATGCAGGGCATGCTGAAGGTAATTATGGGGCTGGAAGCTGAGAAAAGCAGTTGACACAGATCGGCTACCTGTGGTAATATTGACATTGTCAGTCGGGGCGTGGCGCAGTTTGGCTAGCGCGCCTGCCTTGGGAGCAGGAGGCCGGAGGTTCAAATCCTCTCGCCCCGACCATGATCTTGCGGGTGTAGCTCAATGGTAGAGCACCGGCCTTCCAAGCCGGCTATGTGAGTTCGATTCTCATCACCCGCTCCATTTCTGCCTTTTCAGGCGCCTGTAGCTCAGGGGATAGTGCATCGGACTTCTAATCCGAGTGCCGCAGGTTCGATTCCTGCCAGGCGCGCCATACATCATGGTGGGTATAGCTCAGCTGGTTAGAGCGCCAGGTTGTGGCCCTGGAGGTCGCCGGTTCGAATCCGGTTACTCACCCCATTTAGAAAAAGTGAAGCAGCCTTGCGGCTGCTTATTTTTTTGTGTCTTGATGAGGCTGTTGCCTTGAGGATATGAGCCGCAGCTCAGATCTTCAAGGCAGCGGCAGAACATCCTGCCTATTTGTTCTGTTCGGCGATTTGGGACAGGGTTTGGGCACTTTCGATCATCTCTTCCAACGAACGGTGCAGCTCGTGAGTAAGTGTCCTTTGGTTTTCTTCCAGCTTCTGCACTTCTTCCACAACACTGCTGACCCTTTGGTCAATGTTTTGCAGCACCTTTCCGATGGTGGCCATCGTCTGGGTGACCGAGTTGACTGACTGCAAAGTGCTTGCTGAAAGCTTGTGGATGGAGTCGGCCACTACCCCGAATCCCCGCCCGTGATCCCCAGCCCTTGCCGATTCAATCGATGCATTGATACCAAGCATTCTAGTCTGATCCGCCACATTTTTGATCAGCCCGATGACGGTTGCGGTTTCTTCAATCAGGCTTTGGCTTTCGGCAGTGAGTTCGGAAAGCGCTTTGATTTCTTCCGCCGTATGCAGAATTGCCCGTTCATGCGTGGAGTTGAGGGTCTCTATGTGTTCCAGGCCGCGTTCAATGGAGCCGCGCAAGGCATCGGACTCCTTGATCAGGGCGAGATTGACCTTTTCCTTGGCATCAACCAGTTCCCAGATCAGTTTGGCCAGTTCCGGCCGGACCACGATATTGGTTTCACAAGCCACACTTTCCAGTGCCGCTGCCACTGCCGGGACGCCGGTTGCATCGAAAAGCATTTTTTTGCCGGGAAGATTTACTAAGTCCATAAAGTCCTTTGTGGTAAAGATGCTATGTTGTCTTGCCAGGAGCATGCCGGGACTGTGCGGATTCGGATCTGCAATGCCGATGACATGTACGTTTGGATTGGCGAGGAAGGTTCTGAGCAGATCGGCTCCGCCTTGCCCTGCTCCAACAATGCCCAATTGTTCCATGTTTTTGCTGCCTCCATTCCTTCGGTTTCATGAGTAATTGTTCCTGAGGCAAAAGAAATCCTCTATTGTATGGCAGGATAAGTCGTAAGAAGAATGGAAGAATTATGTGAAGGAAATTTGTTTCATTCTGGAGGGGTAGCTACATGTCGAAGACAATGAAGGCCGTCGCCAAAACTGAAGCTGCTAAGGGGTTTGAGTTTGTTGACGCTCCCATCCCCAAGCCCAGGGCAGGGGAAGTGCTGGTTAAAGTTAGGGTGGCGGCCATCTGCGGTACTGACGTACACATCTACAGCTGGGATCAGTGGGCTCAGGGTCGCATAAAACCACCTTTGATCTTCGGCCACGAGTTCTGCGGAGATGTTGTCGAACTTGGCGAAGGAGTCAAAGGGGTCAAGGAAGGCGACTTTGTTTCTGTAGAAACGCATTTCACCTGCGGTGTCTGCCGCTACTGCCGCACCGGACGGGGCCATATCTGTGAAAGCGTGGAGATAGTTGGGGTGGATCGGGACGGCTGTTTCGCAGAATATGTCACTGTTCCGTATGAAAACCTCTGGGTATGGGATTATGACGTTAACCCCGAGGTGGCCGCCATTCAGGATCCGTACGGCAACGCAGTGCATACCGCACTGGCCTGCGATCTGGTGGGGGCAGATGTTCTGATTACCGGCGTAGGTCCCATCGGTTTAGCTACCATTCCAATCGCCAGGCAGGCAGGGGCCAAGAAAATAATCTGTTCAGATGTAAGCCCCTATCGTCTGGACTTGGCCAGACAGTTCGGCGCAGACTACGTAGTAGATGTACGGACTGAAGATCTGTGCTCTGCGGTGAACCAGGCCACCGGAGGCAAGGGAGTTGAGGTGCTTCTGGAGATGTCCGGCAGCGAAGTTGCGATCAATGATGCCTTTAAGTGCCTGGCCCACGGCGGGACCGCCTCCATGCTCGGCATTCCTTCTGAACCTATCAGAATTGATCTGGCTACGGCCATTGTATTCAAGGGCGCTACTGTAATTGGAATTAACGGGCGCAAGATGTTCGAAACATGGTATCAAGGTCAGGCACTGCTGCAAAGCGGTTTAGATCTCACACCGCTGATTACGCACCGCCTGCCTTTTGAGCGTATTGGTGAAGGGTTTGAACTGATGAAGGCCGGCCAATGCGGCAAGATCATTATCTATCTAGATGGGAGTGTTTTGTAGTGGATGCACTGAGTTTCTTGGAACAGGAGCTGCAAAATCTCAAGGATCAGGGCTTGTATCGCGAGCCCCGCACCCTCACGGGAGACCAAAAGCCACGATCAGTCTATGACGGTAAAGCGGTAGTGAATCTGTCATCCAACAACTACCTTGGTCTGGCGAACCATCCCCGGTTAATCGAAGCGGCAGTCAAAGCCACTGAAAAGCTCGGTGTGGGCCCTGGAGCAGTGCGGACCATTGCTGGTCAAATGGACTTGCACCGGGAGTTTGAGGCGAAGCTGGCTAAGTTTAAGAATGTCGAAGCCTGCCTGCTTTTCCAATCGGGTTTTACTGCCAACTCAGGAACAGTAAGCTGCATCATGGGTCGGGAAGATGTAATCATCAGCGACGAGCTGAACCATGCCAGCATTATTGATGGTTCACGCCTGAGCCGAGCCCAGATAAAAATCTATCCCCACGCTGACATGGATGGGTTGCGCACAGCGTTGCAGGAAGCGGAAGGCCGCCGCAAGATAGTGGTCACAGACGGCGTCTTTTCCATGGATGGCGATGTCGCCCCCCTGCCCGAAATAGTGAAGCTGGCCAAGGAGCACGGTGCCATTGTCATGGTGGACGATGCGCATGCCAGCGGAGTCATGGGACGCAACGGGCGCGGAACAGTGGATCACTTTAATCTCCACGGCCAGGTAGATATTCAGGTCGGTACGCTTTCCAAGGCCATTGGCGTCCTGGGCGGTTATGTAGCCGGTCCCCAAAAGCTCATCGACTATTTGGTCCAGCGGGCGCGGCCTGTGCTGTTCAGCACCTCTCTGCCCCCTGCCGTTACAGCCGCCGGTATGGAAGCAGTTGACATGCTGATTGAACAGCCCGAACTCATTGATCAGCTGTGGAGCAATGCCGAAT
>JAAYSR010000233.1 GCA_012518325.1 Bacillota bacterium | reverse complement strand
TCAATATCCTCTGCATAGTCCGTAGGCACGACGCCGAAATCTATAATTCTGCCATCAAGCAGCTTCTTGCGGAAAAACTGCTCCCTTTTCAGTGTATGTTCGTCCAGGCTGATCTTGCCATCCTTTAAGAGCCCCGGCCCGCACTGGATGCCGGCCTGAAACTTCTCGCCGGTGAGAAAGGCGTAGCTGACCTCATTGGCAAAGACCTTTGCTTCCAACTCATCTTCCGGCAGGGAAAGGACAAAGCCATTATGGGGAATCTCGGTTTCCCCGCCCCGCTTAAAGCCGACAATGGACCGGTCGATGATGATAAACTCGATCTTTTTCTCATTTTTTGGCGTTTGTGTATATGTTCTGCCTGCCTCTTCCACCCCTAAGTAGCGGGTATACAGGGCATGTTTCCCCGGTTGGTTAAGGGAAAATGTGGCGAGGTCAAATTCCCTGCCTAGTGCGTTAAGCTTTAAATCCTGAAGAGAAATTTGCCTTAGGCTCGCTTCACCCTCTGCTGTAAACAGCAGGGCGGAACGGTTAAAGAGGGGCGGGCTTTCGATGACCCCCTCCCGGATCTCCAGGCTGTAGGCATCCCCAAGGATAGAAAACTCACTTATATAATCCTCCTCTTCAAAGAGGAAGTACGAAGTGTTAAAAACAACGGGAAAATCGAAGGTTCGGCCGTGGAAGGAGGGCAAGCCGATTTTACCCACCGCGACCACATCCTTCATAGGGTCAAAATTGGCATATACTTCTTCTAAGGACTGGGCCGGATCTCCTTGATACAATTTTATCCTTTCTTCTGCATAGAGAAGATCCAAAAGCCTTTGCACCTCAGCGTCCCGGTTGCTTTTCAGCTCCTTAACCGCCAGGCGCCCTTCTTTAATCAGATAGTTGCAGGATCTCACCAGGCTGCGGAGGTGGCGTGTAATATAGGCGTTTTTGCTGACCGGGACCAAGTCTGTGTGCTGCCCGTGTTTAGCCAGAGCGATCTCGGTCATCGCTTCATCATGGCCGTAGGCATCCCAGACCAAAACCACAGGGTTTTTGACACCCCTGCTCTGCGCCTTCAACATTCTGAGCTGGCCTATGTCATCCAGTTTGAACTGGGCTCCGGAGCTGATTCCTTTGTGAAACTCCACCTTGGCGGGATCTGGGGCGATAACTTCTGCCACATCGTAATAGCTGCCGTCTTGCCTGGAAATTCTGGTGCGTGAGTACTGGAGTTCAGATTTTGGAAAAAGCATACCGGGCCCCCTTTTATTTCTGCTTTCATTTTACACTCTTTTCCTTAGGGAACAATCAATTTAAAGAAAAATTGCTTCGGGAAAGGGATTCCCTATGAAAAACATTTTTTCATAGGGAATCTTTATAACCGCTGCTGCACAACCTAGAAAGGCAATTCTTCGTCATCATCGCCCAGGCCCCAGGCGATGAACATCAGCTGCTCCTGGCTCATCACCAGGGGCGTACCGGTAACTGACCGAGACAGGGTGCCAACCAGCTGGGAAAATTCCCCCAGTACCGGATAGCAGGTTTCTGCAATCAGATCGTCCAGATCAGGGGAACCTGCACCGTCCCAATACACGATGCTCATAAATACTGCCCGAGCCCTCATGATGGGTTCAAAATCCAGGTATAAGTCCCAAACTACATGCAGCGCCTCATCTTCCTCAGCAACGATCTCCACATCTCCGACAACATCTAACTCGGGCTCCCTCAGTTCATCTTCGGTGAAGGCATCATACTCCACCTTCATGAGCTGGATTCTGCGGGCATCGATCTTGTATTCCATTAGGCTCCACCCTTCATATTGTCTATGGTGGTAGTATTCTCCCTATCCCGCTTCTCTCCTGTTACCAGCCCAGGTAGGAAAGGAGAATGACCAAAGGAAAGGCGGTTGCCGCCGCAGCAAGGGGAATGGTCAGGGTATCGCTGCCCCGCTTGGAGAAAAGCTCCACTACCCCGCAGATGGGTGCCACGATTAGAGATACAATCAGACAGATGTACCAGGAGAGATCGCTTAAGAAGAGCAGAGTGAAGAAGACCGCGATCAGCGCTGCCAGCATCATGGCAGCCAGCCCCTCATGGGTTTTCACCCCTTCCACCCAGCGGTGGATGATGGTTCTTTTGCCAAAGAACTTGCCCACAAGTGCGGCGGCGGCATCGCCGAAACCCCAGGCCATCACAGCTGCCGCCACTATGTACTGCCACTTGGCCCCCAGCAGGCCCCAAAAGAGGAAGATCAGGATGGCAAAGGAGAGCTGCACGTAGAGCAGCTGCTTGCGCAGCTCGCCGCCTCTTTCTGCCCGGTCCACAAAAAGCTTTTTGTAAAGAGCGGTTTTCTCCAGAAGGTAAAGTGCCGGGTAGGCTAAGACAACCAGCAAAAAAGCTCCCGCCACCGCCATGTACCAGGTGCTGAACAGGCGGAGCAAGATAAAGACAGAGAGGCTGTAGGCTACATGCTGCAGCTTGCGAATCACCTCATGGGGCACTTTGGACCAGGCTTTGAGCATGAGGGGAATAGGTACAAGGCCGACTATGTAGTAGATAATCAGCACTGCACCGGCTAAGAGATCGTTTTGGAGCACGGCAAGCCCTCCTTTCAGGCTGTCTTGGGGTCAAGGGCAGCCTGCCTTTCTAGATAGCCTTTGTAGATAGCCTTTCCACTTAGAGAAGATCAAAATACTGTCTAGACTCCTCAACTATTGGTTGATAGAACTGATACCGGCAAAGTCGCTTGCCTGAGACCAGATCGCAACTGATGAAATAATCGGCGTATAAAGCAGCAGGGAAAGATAAAAAGACACCGCGACAAGCAGTTTAGATTACCTAAATGAGTGCCGGGTGCCTTTTAGTGCTTAGATTATTTGCTTGCGTCCATTGTTTTAGTTAGCTTTTTGCAGGCGCCGGTACAGATAGGCGAAGGCTAGGGATGTGAGAGGGATAGTAATCAGCAGGCCGATCCTGAAAAGCATTGCCCCCAGCCCATTGATCAGCAAGGCCAGGAGCTTGAAACCGACAATAGGCCAAAAGGAACCCTGCACTAGGCGAAAGCTCGCCCCGATAGCACCTATAGGGCCAAGCCTTCTGTCTACAACCAGTAAGAACGTAAAGGATAAATAGACGTAGAGAATCAGGCCCGGGATGACCAGCATCATGGTTCCTAGACCTACGATTAGGCCTGTTAAGATGGAGACACCTAAAAAGGCCCAAAAGCGATCT
>JAAYSR010000232.1 GCA_012518325.1 Bacillota bacterium | reverse complement strand
TCCTCGGGGGCATGCTGCTGGACAGCGGCCGCAATATCGGGGCACTGCCGCTTGCTGTCGGGATCCTCGGACTCTTTGTGGGGATCATTCCCTTTTTCGGCCTTAAAATCATTAAACCCCAGGAAGCTTTGGTCCTTACCTTATTTGGCAACTACATCGGCACCCTGAAGGAGCCTGGGTTTTTCTTCGTTCATCCATTCTCGTCGGCGGTCAATCCCGCTGCCAGGACTCGCCTGGGGCAGAGCGCGGATGTTGACGGCGACTCAGGCTCCAAGGTTATTGTCACCGGTCAGGGGGCCGCGGGGCAGATTAATGTCGCCAGCAAGAAAATATCCCTCAAGATCATGACCCTCAGCAACTCCAAGCAGAAGGTCAATGATGTGCTGGGCAATCCTATCGAGATTGGCGTTGCAGTGATGTGGCGGGTTGTGGACACAGCAAAAGCTGCATTTAATGTAGACAACTATAAGGAATACCTGTCTCTGCAGGCGGACAGCGCGGTCAGGGACATTGTCCGCATTTACCCTTACGATGTGGCTCCCGGTATTGACACAACCGGTGACGGGCAGCCTGATGAAGGCAGCCTCCGGGGTTCAAGCGCCATCGTGGCGGAGCGCATTCGCCAGACAATTCAGGAAAAGGTCGAACATGCAGGGCTGGAAATTCTGGAAGCCCGCATTACCCACCTGGCCTACGCACCTGAAATTGCCGCTGTGATGCTGCAAAGACAGCAGGCAAGCGCGATCATCGACGCCAGGAAGATGATTGTGGACGGTGCGGTGGGCATGGTCCAGATGGCTCTGGACAGCCTCAGCGAGAACGATGTCGTCCAGCTTGATGAAGAACGCAAGGCGGCCATGGTTTCTAACCTTCTAGTCATCCTCTGCGGCAATCGGGATGCCCAGCCTATTGTGAACAGCGGAAGCCTGTACTAGAAATGGCCAAGAAGCAAATTCCGCTGCGTTTGTCCCATAAGCTTTACGAGGAGATTGCCGCCTGGGCAGAGGATGACTTTCGTTCGGTAAACGGGCAGATTGAGTATCTGCTGACCCAATGTGTCCGGCAGCGGAAAAAGACAGGCAAGTATGTGCCGGATACCTTCGGCAGCGACAGCCTGCAGACAGACAGCGAACAGTAACAGGGGACCTTTGCAGGTCCCCTGCATATTTCCCAAGAAAACTTTCAGACTTGTGAAGGGGATTTCGCAGGATCAATCTAATAGTTAAGTAAAGAGATAGTTAAAAATTTTGCGAAGGGGAGTTCACATGACGTCTTATCATCCAGAACCGTTTAAGATCAAAATGGTGGAACCCATAAGGCTCCTGCCGAGGGAAGAGCGCCAAAGATGTATCGAAAGGGCGGGTTACAACCCGTTCTTGCTGCGCAGCAGCGAAGTCTTCATTGACTTGCTTACTGACAGCGGCACCGGCGCCATGAGCGATCGACAGTGGGCTGGACTGATGCTCGGCGACGAATCATATGCCGGCAGCGAAAATTTCTATCACCTGGAAGAGACTGTGCAGAATCTTACCGGTTACAAATATGTCATACCCACGCACCAGGGGCGGGGGGCAGAGCAGGTTTTGTTTCCCCTCCTCATTAAGGGGGACGGCCAGTATGTCCTGGGCAACATGCATTTTGACACCACCAAGGCCCATATTGAACTAGCCCGGGGCAGGGCGGTAAATTTCATCACCGAAACCGCCTTGGATACAGCCCGGGAGCACCCCTTTAAAGGCAACTTCGACATAGAGGCGATGGAAAAGTTCATCCAGGACAAGGGCAGGGACGCCATTGCCGCCATTGTGGTGACCATGACCTGCAACAGCGTTGGAGGCCAGCCCATCTCCATGGCCAACATCAGGGCGGCGTCCGAGATAGGGAAGAAGTACGGCATCCCCGTGGTGATGGACAGCGCCCGCTTTGCAGAAAACGCCTATTTTATCAAGCAGCGGGAAGAGGGCTATGCCGACAGGAGCATTCCTGAAATCGTGCGGGAACAGTTTTCCTACGGCGACGCCTTTACCATGAGCGCCAAAAAAGACGGCTTGGTCAATATCGGAGGAGTGCTGGCCATCAAGGAAGATGAAGAGCTCTTCCGGCGCTGCCAGGCCATGGTGGTGCCCATGGAAGGTTTCCCAACCTACGGAGGGCTGGCCGGCAGGGATATGGAGGCTTTGGCCATCGGCCTGCAGGAAGTTGTGGAGGAAGACTATTTAGCCCAGCGCATCTCCCAGGTAGGCCTTTTGGGCAAGCTTTTGCAGGATGCGGGAGTTCCGGTGCAGTCACCCATTGGCGGCCATGCAGTTTTTGTGGATGTGGGCAGAATTCTGCCTGATATGCCCAAGACGCAGTATCCGGCCCATGCCTTTGCTGTAGCGCTGTATATCGAAAGCGGCATTCGGGCAGTGGAGATCGGGTCCCTTCTCTACGGCCGCGATCCTGAAACAGGCGAGGACGGCCTCTCTGACCTCGAGCTGCTCCGCCTGACGATTCCCAGGAGGGTCTACACCGACAACCATATGCGCTACATCGCAGATTCCATCAGCAAAGTTTATGCCAAGAGGGATGAAATTAAGGGCGTTGCCTTTGAATACGAACCGCCGATCTTGCGGCATTTCACCGCACGTTTCCGTTTAGTGGACTAAAGGAGGAAGCAGATGACTAACTTAAATCAGAGATGGGATTTGGACAGCATTTTTCCAGGGGGAAGCTC
>JAAYSR010000231.1 GCA_012518325.1 Bacillota bacterium | reverse complement strand
GCAGCGAGTTTTGGGCAAGATAGGTAAGGGCATTGCCGCTGATGATATTGGCCACTTCACTGAGGGCTGATGTTACAAAGGCATCAAGTTTAGACATTTCCATCCCCGACATAATGCGGACCATTTCCAGGGCCATCGATCTAGGGAAACTGTATAGAAGCGTTCCCCGCAAAGCACCGGTGACTCCGATGGCTACATTGGCTTCGCTGACAGGCGCCAGGTCGTCCACAGCCTTGAGGGTTCCCCTCTTTGGCTCCAAGTTCAGCATGACACGAAAAACATCCAATGTGGCTTGGTAGAATGGGTTTATGTACTCGACTTTCACTTGCGTTCCCCCCCAGCCCGTATGAACTCGCCGATTTTCTGATCTTCTTTCCCTACATGCATGATCAGCCACGTCATTACTTTTGCACTGAACTCCTGAACTTTTTCCTCATCAAATCCGTCCCGTTCAACTGTTTGGGCAAATTCCTGGATTTCCGCCTTGAAATTTTCGTGAATGCGGGCATGCCTCTCCAGTTCAGGGTAGCCTATTTCCTTCTGAAGCTCCTCCTCATCTGCAAAATGAATGATTACATAGTGCTGCATAAAAACCAACGTCTCTTCCACTTTCTCCAGCTTGTCTTCCCACGGCTCATCGCTTTGCACTGTCCTGATAAAGCTGGACACACGCCTGAACAGTTCCTGGTGCTGGCTGTCGATCAGTTCTGAGCCCACACGGTAATGTTCTTTCCACATAAACAAGAATCACTCCTTTCAAAGCAGAGTTTCTCCGTAGAACTGACAGTTCCTGCCGCAGAAGTGTGGTATAATGATTTCAATAAAATGAGATGGAGGTTGATGCGTTGGAATATCTAGGTATAGTGGTGTTACTTACTGCAGCAGCCCTTGTTGCAGTTCCGGCGTCCCATGTGTATGCGGCGGAAGAAGCAGAAGTGAGAAATCCTCTGGTGACGATGGATTTAGGTGAGCTTGGGGTGATCAAGGTTGAACTCTTCCCGGATGTGGCCCCAAATACGGTGAACAACTTCATCTCCCTTGTGCAGGCGGGGTTCTACGATGGGGTGATTTTCCACCGTGTTATCCCAGGCTTCATGATTCAGGGCGGAGATCCTACCGGTACAGGTATGGGCGGCCCCGGTTACAGCATCAGGGGAGAGTTCAGCCAAAACGGTTTCGAGAACAGTCTCAAGCACGAGCGGGGCGTAATCTCTATGGCCCGTACATCTGTACCTGATTCGGCCGGTTCCCAGTTTTTCATAATGGTGGCGGACCACCCTCACTTGGACGGATCCTATGCTGCCTTTGGCAGAGTGGTGGAAGGCATGGAGGTGGCTGACAGAATCGCTTCGGTTCAGCGTGACAGGATGGACAGGCCCTTTGAGGACCAACGCATAGAAAAAATCACAGTGGACACCTTCGGGACTGCTTATCCGGAGCCTGAGAAACTCTAAGAAATCGGGGAGGATGTCAGAAATGAGCCTGAAAATTGTAGGACCCAGTTTGCCCAATATCCCCTGGGAGGATCGTCCCAGGGGTAACAGCGAGGTATTGTGGCGCTATTCCCAGAATCCTGTGATTCCGCGGGATCTGATTCCCTGTTCGAACAGCATCTTCAACAGTGCAGTCGTTCCGTATGGGGATGAGTTTCGCGGTGTATTCCGTGTCGACAACAAAGCAAGGGAGATGCGCATTCATTCAGGCAGCAGCCAAGATGCACTGAATTGGACGATTGAGCATGAACCCATCCAGTTTGTCTGCGATGACGAGGAGATAGGCAACTTCGTTTACGGTTATGATCCTCGCGTGGTTTGGATTGAGGACCGCTACTATGTTACCTGGTGCAACGGCTATCATGGCCCGACCATTGGTGTAGCGTACACTGAAGACTTTGAAACCTTCTATCAGTTGGAGAATGCCTTCCTGCCCTTTAACCGCAACGGCGTCCTGTTCCCAAGGAAGATCAACGGCTCCTTTGCTATGCTCTCCCGGCCCAGCGATAACGGGCATACACCCTTTGGTGACATTTTTTACAGCGAAAGCCCTGATCTGACCTATTGGGGCAAACACCGCCATGTGATGGGCACCACTGTGGGCTGGCAGTCCACAAAGATTGGAGCGGGTCCCATTCCCATTGAAACCTCAGAAGGATGGGTCATGATCTACCATGGAGTACTTACATCCTGCAATGGTTTTGTCTACAGCGTCGGGGCAGCCCTTTTAGATTTGGATCAGCCCTGGAAGGTTATAGCCAGAACCAGCCCTTACATTTTGTCGCCCCAAACTTACTATGAGTGCGTCGGCGATGTGCCCAATGTGGTTTTCCCCTGTGCGGCTTTAGTTGACAGTGACACTGGACGCATGGCCCTGTACTACGGAGGGGCTGATACCGTGACTGCTGTGGCCTTTGGCTTTGTTCAGGATTTAGTGCAGTTCATTAAGGATAATTCTAAAATCTAAGGAGGGAGCTTATGCTCAACTTTACGTTTTCGAACACTACAAAGATTGTCTTTGGTCGGGGTGTCGAGGAACAGGCAGGGAAAGAGGCAGCCAAGTGGGGTAAGAAGGTCATGCTGCACTACGGCGGGGGACATATTGTCCGCAGCGGTCTCAAAGATCGGGTGGTAAAGTCCTTGCAGGAAGCCGGCCTTGAGATTGTTGAGTTCGGCGGTGCCCAGCCCAATCCCAGGCTCAGCCTGGTCAGGGAAGGCATTGAACTGGCACGCAGGGAAAAGGTAGATTTGATCCTGGCAGTAGGCGGGGGGAGCGCCATTGACTCGGCAAAAGCCATCGGAATCGGCGTGCCCTACGACGGCGATGTCTGGGACTTCTTTGCAGGCAAGGCTGATGCAAAGGAAAGCCTGCCTTTAGGCGTTGTGCTCACCATTCCGGCAGCCGGCAGTGAAGCCAGCAACAGCGCTGTTGTGACCAATGAGGACGGCTGGCTGAAGGTTGGCTATGGATCTTTGGTCCTAAGGCCAAAGTTTGCCCTCCTCAATCCGGAACTGACGTTTTCGCTGCCGGCCTACCAGACCGCCTGCGGCGTGGCAGATATGATGGCTCATATTATGGAAAGGTATTTCACCCGTGAAAAGGATGTGGGCTTCGGAGATCATCTTTGCGAAGCAGCTCTGCGCAGCATCATTCAGGAAGCTCCCGTCGCCATTGCCGAGCCTGAGAATTACGGCGCCAGGGCGAACATCATGTGGGCCAGCACCGTTGCCCATAATGATATCTTGGGGGTCGGAAGAAGTGAGGATTGGGCGTCCCACAATATTGAGCATGAACTGAGCGCAATCTACGATATCGCCCACGGAGCAGGGTTGGCCATCGTATTTCCGGCTTGGATGAAGTATGTCTACAAGCAGGATCCAGATCGCTTCGTACAGTTTGCGGTGCGTGTCTTCGGCGTGGAGCAGGATTTCCACAATCCTGAACGGACAATTCTGGAAGGAATCCGCCGCCTCGAAGACTTTTTCCGCCGGATCGGACTGCCCGTAACGTTGGCGGATGCCGGCATTCCCGCAGATCGCCTGGAAGAGATGGCAAAAAAGGCTACAGCCGGCGATACAAGGAAGCTCGGCAGCTTTATGCCCCTCGGACAGGAGGATGTACTGGCTATTTACAAACTCTGCGCTGGTCAAGCGTAAGCGTGCGCCTTAGCGGCGACGCAGGATTGTGATGGGGCGGATGATTTCGTCCCATCCTTCCCCTAAGGGTCTGTTCCAGTTCCAGTCATTCCACCAGCCGATGAACTCAAAGTCGTTGAGCCTGGTCGCGGCCAGCATGAATTCTTGGGGAAAGATGGCCCGGCGGATGCCGGTATGGAGCAGTTTCTTATGCCTGCCGTGATCCTTTATTGTAAAGAGGATGTTCTCTTCATAGAGCTGCTCCGCGGCATTTTTCAGGCGGGTGGTGTAGCGGGTTGTAACTGTAATTCCGTCCCGACGCATGACCCAGCTGTCCTGGCTGTTGTCCAGGGGAGAAAAATCAATGCACCAGTCCAGGAAGTAAAGGCCTCCAGGCTTGAGGGCACGATGGACGTTGGCGAAGTGGCTGATCAGCTCGTCAGTGTTGTTTACGTAGAGCGAGCCCAGCATGATGTAGATAAAGTCCACAGGCGCTTCAAGCCGGAAGTCGATAAAGTTGGCCAGGTAAAACTGGGCCTCAATCTGGTTTGCTTCCGCCTTGCTTTGGGCAAACTCAAGCATGGTTGGACTTAGATCTAAGCCAAAGTACCTGTAGCCGCGCCTGACAAACTCCACCATGTGGGGGCTGTTGCCGCAGGCCAATTCTAGAACGGCTTGTACTGGAATTTTCGAATACTTGCGGATGGCTTCCTGCATCACTTCCACTTCCGCAGGTATGTTTCGGTAGGAGTAGGCTATCTCATAGTATTGGGGATAACCATAGATAGAATCCATGCAATCACCTTTTCTAACAATAATCTGAAGGGAAGAGAATTATGAGTCACAGTAGGGCCACCTTGGGTGGAGGCTGCTTCTGGTGCTTAGATGCCATTTTTTCTGATTTGGCCGGTGTTCTGAAAGTGATGCCCGGCTACAGCGGGGGACATGTGGAGAATCCCACGTATGAGCAGGTGTGCACCGACAAAACAGGCCATGCTGAGGTCGTTCAGATCACCTACGACAGCAGTGTGATCAGCTACAAGGAACTTTTAGAAGTCTTCTTCAGCATCCATGATCCCACCACGCTGAACCGTCAGGGAGGCGACATTGGCACACAATACCGTTCAGTTATCTTTTATGAAACCCCAGAGGAAAGGGACACAGCGCAAAAAGTGATGGCCAGTATGGCTGAGCTGTGGGATGATCCCATCGTCACAGAACTTGCTGAGTTAACCAACTTTTATCCTGCGGAGGACTATCATCACGACTACTTTGCACAACATCCCGGTCAGGGTTATTGCCAGATGGTGATTGCTCCAAAGGTGGCAAAATTTCGCAAACAGTTTCAGGCAAGACTAAAGTCTAAGTGATGCCTGGGGAAGCAGGAGGGTGGCGAAATAGTCTTCAGGGGTTTCTGCCCGCCGAATTAGCTCGGTGCTTCCGTCTGCCCTGAGCAGCACTTCCGCTGAACGGAGCTTGCCGTTGTAATTGTAGCCCATGGAAAAGCCGTGGGCTCCCGTATCATGTATGACCACCAGATCTCCCAGCTCAATCTGGGGCAGAGGCCTGTTGACGGCAAATTTGTCGTTGTTTTCACACAATCCGCCGACTACATCGTAGATGTGGTCATGGGGAGCGTCTTCTTTGCCTGCGATGGTAATATGGTGGTAAGCGCCGTACATGGCCGGGCGCATGAGGTCCGCTGCACAGGCGTCAAGTCCAATGTAGCTCTTATGGATCTCCTTGCGGCGTATGGCTGTGGCGATCAAATGGCCATAGGGAGCAAGCATAAAGCGTCCCAGTTCCGCCACTACAGCCAAATGGCCTAAACCTGCAGGTACAAGCACCTCGTTAAACACCTTTTCTACGCCAGCGCCGATGGCCATGATATCTGCCGGCTCTTCACCTGGGTGATAAGGAACGCCGATGCCTCCAGAGAGGTTTACCATGGTGAAGCGGGCGCCTGTTTCGGCCTGGAGATCCCGAACCAGCTCAAAGAGGATCTTGGCCAGGGCAGGATAGTATTCATTGGTCCTGGTATTGCTGGCCAGGAAGGCGTGGAGGCCAAACTCACGCACACCAAGCTTGAGCAGCTGCTCAATGGCGATGTTCAGCTGGGGGCGTGTCATGCCGTACTTGGCTTCTCCAGGAGTGTCCATGATTTCGTTGCTGATGGAAAAATTGCCTCCGGGATTGTAGCGCAGGCAGACCATTTCGGGTATGCTGGGCAGTCTCTGGATGTACTCTACGTCGGTCAGATCGTCGAGGTTGATTGTTGCGCCCAGCCTGTGGGCGAGTTCAAAGTCCCGCATAGGAGTCATGTTCGATGAAAACATGATCTCGCGCCCTGAAAAACCTGTTTTTTCTGCCAGCAAGAGTTCGGTATAAGTGGCGCAGTCCACTCCGCAGCCTTCCTCCTTAAGAATCTGAAGAATAGCAGGATTGGGAGTAGCCTTGACCGCAAAGTACTCTTTAAACCCAGGGTTCCAGGCAAAGGCTTTATGGAGTCTGCGGGCGTTTTCGCGAATTCCCTTTTCATCATAAAGATGAAAGGGCGTACCGTATTGTGCCGCGATTCTGCTAAGTGTCTGAGCATCTACAAAGGGTTTTTTCATGCGAACCTCCAAAAAATAAAGCAACCCAACCCAAGGGGGTTGGGTTGTTTGTATTTAAAAGCACCTAAAGACTGACAGCCAGTTCCAACGCTATTTCCATCATATTGGTAAAGCCGACTTGACGGTCGTGGGCCGGCAGTTCTTTGCCGCTGTGGATCTCATCGGAGATAGTCAAGATACACAGGGCATTCTTTTTGGCATGGGCTGCATTCATGTACAGAGCTGCTGCTTCCATTTCCACGGCAAGCACACCCATCTCATTCCACGGTTTGTTGCTCACTGGATTATAGAAGATGTCTGCCGAGAGAACATTGCCCACAAAGTACTTTTGCTCCCTGGCCCTGGCGATGCTGACCGCCTTTTCCAGGAGCTCATAGGTGGCGATGGGTGCATACGTCCCCGGCAGTCCGTACTGATAGGCGTAGTTTGAGTCGGTGCAGGCACCCATGGCAAACACAACATCCATGATCTTAACATCTTCACGGATGGCGCCGGCGGAGCCGATGCGGATGATGTTGTCCACATCATACATATTATACAGTTCATAGGTGTAGATTCCAATGGAAGGCATTCCCATGCCATGACCCTGCACTGATACGGGCTTGCCTTTGTATAGCCCTGTAAACCCGTACATGCCTCTCACTTCATTATAACACTTTACGTCCTCAAGGTAAGTCTCCGCCACGAACTTTGCCCTCAGCGGATCCCCCGGCATGAGCACAGTCTTGGCTATATCCCCGGGCTTTGCAGCGTTATGCGGTGTAGTCATATGTATCCTCCTTTACGTTTCAAGTTTTAGTATGCTCTATACTTTGACAAATGCGCCCCTCTTCCTTCATCTCCGGACAACTGTCGCTTCAGGGCCGTTACCTGCATATGCTGGTTGTATAGCTAATCCAAGGTGAAAGGAGGAAGATGCATGTCCTTTGTTTATGTGGTTCAGTCAGGCGACACTCTCTGGAGCATAGCAAATCGGCATCAGGTGAGCCTGGAGGCCCTGCGCAGGGCAAATCAGCTGGGCAGCGACCTAATTGTGCCTGGCCAGGAGCTGATTATCCCAACGGAGCATGAGCTGCCCGGGGAGGAGCGGCCTGTTTTTGGGACACCGGTTCTGCCTTCGATTGAAGGCGGATTTGAACTGCCGGAAGGAGAGTACTCCAGGCAGGATTTAGAGGATATTGCCCTCATGACCCGCCTCGTGTTTGCGGAAGCAAGGGGTGAGCCCTTTGAGGGGCAGGTTGCGGTGGCAGCAGTGCTCCTTAACCGCCTGGAACACCCTGATTTCCCTGATACAGTGCAGGGAGTGATTTATCAGCCCCGCCAGTTTGAACCGGTGGCCAACGGAACCATCAACCAAATACCCAACAATTCGGCCTATTTGGCAGTAATGCAGGCTAGAGAAGGTGCGGATCCGACTCAAGGTTCAGTTTTTTTCTGGAATCCCAGGAAAGTCAGCGCATCCAGCTGGGTATGGACCCAGCCGGTCAAGCTGCAAATAGGCGACCATGTCTTTGCTTAAAAAAGCAGCCCCTTCCGGGGCTGCTTGGCTTTATCCTGCCATTCTTAGAAGGCTTCTGCCAATCTCTTGTAAGTGTTGTAACGGCGCCTTACGTCGGCTTCAGCCTGTGCGTAGAGCTCTTCCGCCACTTCTGGGAACTGACGGGCTAAGCGAGCGTAACGCACTTGACTCTTGAGGTAAGCGCGGAACTTGTCATAGTCAGGTTCCTTAGAGTCAAGGGTGAATGGATTCTCTCCGGCTTCCTCTTTGCGAGGATCGAAGCGGTAGAGGTTCCAGTAGCCGCATTCTACGGCCCGTTTGCTCTCTTCTACGCTTTGGCTCATGTCGATACCATGGTTGATACATGGCGAGTAGGCGATGATGAGAGACGGTCCATCGTAGCTCTCGGCTTCAATCATGGCCTTCAGGAGCTGGTTGCGGTTGGCACCCATGGCCACGGTTGCAACATAGACGTAGCCATAGCTCATGGCCATCATACCCAGATCCTTCTTGCGGGTGCGCTTGCCGCCGCTGGCAAACTTGGCAACTGCGCCCGTCGGAGTAGACTTGGAGGCCTGGCCGCCGGTGTTCGAGTAAACTTCGGTATCCAGGACCAGGACGTTCACATCAGCGCCGGAGGCGAGTACATGATCCAAGCCGCCGTAGCCGATGTCATAGGCCCAGCCGTCTCCGCCGATAATCCAGATCGACTTTTTCACCAGGATGTCTGCATTGTCCAAAATCGCTTTGAGTACATCCTGCAGGTCGCCTGAGGTCTGCTCGATGGCTGCAGGGAGGAGTTCCCTGATCCGAGCAGCGGCAGTCCTGGTTGCTTCGGCATCGTTGATATTGTCCATCCAGGACTTGAGGGCTTCTTTAAGCTCTGCCGGGATGTCTTGGTCAAGCAGTCCGAGCATCATCTCGGCCAGCTGGTTTCTGCGTGCCTCCTGGGCCAGGTTCATGCCGAAGCCGAACTCAGCATTGTCCTCAAAGAGGGAGTTGGCCCAGCTTGGTCCATGTCCGTCCTCATTGAAGGTGTAAGGACAGGTTGGCGCACTTCCGCCGTAAATGGAAGAGCATCCGGTGGCGTTGGCAATCATCATGCGGTCACCAAAGAGCTGTGTGGCCAGCTTGATGTATGCAGTCTCGCCGCAGCCTGCACAGGCGCCGGAGAACTCAAAGAGCGGCTGTCTGAACTGGCTGCCCTTGACATTGGTCGGCTCAACATGCGCTGCCCGGTTAGGCAGGCTCAGTGCAAAGTGCCAGTTTCTGTCCTGTACCAGGGCATGGTCTGCCAGCGGCTCCATAACCAGGGATTTCTCCTTCGACGGGCAGACCTGGGCGCAGTTGCCGCAACCTGTACAATCCAGAGGAGAAACCTGGATGCGATACTGCAGGCCGGCCAGATCGCGTCCGGCAGCTTTGATTGTGACATAGTCTTCCGGTGCATCCGCTAAGTCTTCCTCTGACGCCACGAAGGGACGAATTACCGCGTGGGGGCAGACAAAGGAACACTGGTTACACTGGATACAGTTCTCAGGAATCCATCTAGGCACATTAATCGCAATACCGCGTTTTTCATAGGCGGTGGTGCCGGTGGGCATGATTCCGTCGGGTGTGAAGGCGCTTACAGGCAGCTCGTTGCCCTTGAGGGACTGCACTGGACGAACCACATTGTCTACGAAAGGAGTGGCAGGTTCAGCCGTGGCAGCAGCTTCTGTGGCCTGTGCCCAGGTTGCCGGGTAGTCAATTTTAACCAGGTGAGAGGTGGCGCTGTCTACCGCTGCATAGTTCATGTTAACGACTTTATCGCCCTTATCGCCGTAGGTTTCAAAGATAGCATCCTTGATGTACTTAACGGCGTCGGCAGGCGGAATAACGTTGGCGATCTGGAAGAAAGCAGACTGCAAAATGGTGTTGATGCGGCCGCCTAAGCCGATCTCCTGTGCAATCTTGACTGCGTCAATGTTGTAGAAACGCAGCTTCTTCTCGGCAATCGTCCGCTTGATTGATGCCGGCAGCTCGGTTTCCATTTCCTCCAAAGTCCAAGGAGAGTTGAGGAGGAATACGCCGCCTTCTTTAATGCCGTCCAGCATGTCATAGCGCTTGACATAAGAAGGATTGTGGCAGGCTACCAAATTGGCCTGGCTTACCAGGTACGGTGCCTTGATTGGCGTATGGCCGAAGCGGAGGTGAGAAATGGTAATACCGCCGGACTTCTTGGAGTCATACTCAAAGTAGCCTTGGGCATACATGTCGGTGTGGTCGCCGATGATCTTGATGCTGTTTTGGTTGGCGCCAACAGTGCCGTCAGAACCAAGGCCGTAGAACTTGGCGCTGAAGAGATCCTGCGGTGCGATGTCCAAGTCTTCTTTAACGTCTAAGGATGTGCCGGTTACATCATCGATGATGCCTACTGTGAAATGGTTCTTCGGCTCGTCGCTTGCCAGGTTGTCGAAAACTGCCTTGACCATGGCAGGGGTAAACTCTTTGGAGCTGAGACCGTAACGTCCGCCGACAACTTCAACATTGCCGCGGCCGGCTTCTACCAAAGCGGCTTGTACATCCAGGTACAGGGGCTCTCCTAAGGAACCGGGCTCCTTGGTGCGGTCCAGGACAGCGATCCGCTTGACGGCAGCAGGAAGTACGTCGATAAAGTGCTTAACCGAGAAAGGACGGTAGAGACGAACTTTAACTACACCAAGTTTGGCTCCCCGGGCGTTAAAGTATTTTACAGTCTCTTCGATTGTATCGGTGCTGGATCCCATGGCAACGATGACATGTTCAGCATCTTCGGCGCCTACGTAGTCAAATGGCTTGTAGTAGCGTCCGGTGAGCTCGCCTACCTGATTCATAGTCTCCACGACGATGTCGGGAACGGCCAGGTAGAATGGATTGGCAGCTTCACGTCCCTGGAAGTAAATGTCAGGGTTCTGAGCGGTTCCCCTCAACTCTGGATGCTCGGGATTCATGCCCCGTGCTCTAAAAGCAGCAACGGCCTCTTTGTCAACGAGGGCAGCCATTTCATCATAGTCGATGACATCAATTTTCTGAATCTCGTGGGAAGTTCTGAAGCCATCGAAGAAATGGACAAAGGGTACCCGGGCTTTTAGAGTAGCAAGGTGTGCGACAAGGGCCAGGTCCATGTTTTCCTGAACCGAGGCCGAAGCCAGCATGGCAAATCCTGTTTGTCTGGCGGCCATTACGTCAGAGTGGTCACCAAAGATGGACAGGGCATGGGCTGCAACAGAACGGGCTGATACATGGAAAACAGCTGGCAGCAGTTCGCCGGCAATCTTGTACATGTTGGGAATCTTAAGCAAAAGTCCCTGTGAAGCAGTAAAAGTAGTGGTAAGAGCCCCGCTCACCAAAGAGCCGTGGACAGCTCCGGCAGCTCCTGCTTCGGATTGCATCTCCGCAACACGTACAGGACGTCCAAAAATGTTTTTACGTCCATGGGCGGCCCACTCATCGCAGTACTCACCCATGTCAGACGATGGAGTAATGGGATAGATCGCAGCAACGTCACTGAAGGCATAGGCCACATGTGCAGCTGCGAAGTTTCCATTAACAGTCATCTTGCGCATAAGTTAACTATTCCCCCTTAGATAGTATTGAAAATAAAGCCTGTGGGACAAAAGTGCGCCCTCCTGTGTCTGTCCCTCACTTAGTGACCAAGGTCACAAGAACAGGCATTTTTTCTTCCGGAATACTTTCTAGATTAGCCAATAGATTCCTTCCCAATTATACACCTTTCTCTTCTAATACGTCAAATTATTAACAGGGGGGGAAAACCGCCGTGTGTGGAACTATAACATGCTTAATACGTTTACGATTTTCGTAAGCAAAATGCAAACAGCCACACCTAGGGAGGTGGGGAGGAGGGCAGAAAGGAGTGTCCATTTGAGCTCCCCGGTTTCCTTTTTGATTGTGAGGAGGGTTGTGCCGCAGGGCCAGTGGAGGATAGTAAAAATCATAAAGTTCAGGGCAGTCAGCCACGTCCAGCCCTTGGCCTGCAAAATGCCCTGAAAGGCCGCGAGACCCTGCACCTCCATCAGAGCGCCCTCGGAGAGATAGACCATGAAGATGATGGGAATAACGATTTCATTGGCAGGGAGCCCCAACAGAAAACCGAGGAGGATGACACCATCCAGCCCCATCATTTTTCCTAAGGGATCGAGCCACTGTGAGATGTGGCTGAGCAAGGCAGCATCTCTGACTGTGATATTAGCCAATACCCAGGTAAGGAGGGCGCAGGGAGCCGCCACAATCACTGCTCTCCACAGGACCGCCAGGGCCCGGTCCAAAAAGGAGCGTACCAGGATCGTGCCGACCTGGGGGAGTCGGTACGGGGGAAGCTCCAGAATGAAATAGGATGGTTCCCCGCGCAATATGGTGGCAGCAAGAACCTTGGACACCCCGAGTGTGACCATGACACTGACCACAAGGGCAGCCAGTACAACCAAGGCGGCAACCGGCGTTCCAATCTGGGCGCCTACAACATAGCCGGCCATCACTGTGCCCATCACAATAAGCATGGGGAACCGCCCATTGCAGGGCACAAAGTTATTGGTCAGAATAGCAATCAG
>JAAYSR010000230.1 GCA_012518325.1 Bacillota bacterium | reverse complement strand
TTAATTCTCTTTCAGAGAAATAACAGGTGATTGTCACCTGTTCAGATATTTCTGTTTCAGGAAAATAGTCGCCCCAGCCCATTTTCGCGGCATGATTGATCAAACTGGAGTCTTCCTCAGCGAAGCTGTCTATTCCCCATCTGTCTAAAACTGCATAAGCGCCTTCCAAGGCTGATCTGTTAATTACGATCCGTACTTCCTGCCAAATGGCCATAGCCTAGTTCCTCCTAACGAAGGGCGTCTTTGACGCGCTCAAAAAAACCTTTACTCTCCTCGGGCAGATCTGCTCCCCCCGCCTTGGCAAACTCCCGCAGCAGCTCTTTCTGTCTGGGTGTGAGCTTTTCGGGGGTGACCACCCGGATTTTCACAAGTTGATCGCCCCTGCCCGGACCCCGCACATCTCTAATGCCCTTGTTGCGCAGGCGGAAAATCCTGCCTGACTGGGTTCCCTCGGGAATCCTAAGATTTACGCTGCCCTCGAGGGTCGGCACCTTGATCTCATCGCCTAAACTGGCCTGGACAAAGGAAATCGGAACCTCTACAACCACATTGCGGCCTTCGCGCCGGAAAACATCGTGGGGCTTGATACGGACCAAAATCAGCAGATCACCAGGCGGACCGCCCCTCTGCCCCGCTTCACCCCGGCCTCTCAGTCGGAGGCTTTGCCCATTGTCGATCCCTGCGGGGATTGTCACAGAGACAGTGGTCATCCTGCGCTCGGTACCGCTTCCGTGGCAAACGCTGCATGGGGTGTCAAAGGTCTTGCCTTCACCGCGGCAGCGGCTGCAGGTCCTGGTGCTGGTGAACTGGCCAAGGGGAGTCTGCTGTACATAACGCACCTGTCCGCTGCCGTGACAATCTGGGCAGGTTGTAATAGGCGTTCCCGGCTCTGCCTGGTTGCCGTGGCAGTGGCTGCAGATTTCAGTGCGGGGAACGGAAATCTCCTTTTCGGCGCCAAAAGCAGCCTCTTCGAACTCGATGGTCAGTTCATAACGCAAATCAGCACCCCTTTGGGGACGGTTGCTGGGCCTGCCAAAACCTCCCCCAAAGAACTCGCTGAAAATATCGCCTAAGTCATCAAAGCCGAAACCGCCGAAGTCAAACCCGCCCGGGGGGATATCGTCAAAAGCAGCATGGCCAAACTGATCGTACTGCTGCCTGCGTTCAGGGTCGCTGAGAACCGAGTAGGCTTCATTAATGGTTTTGAACCTTTCTTCAGCGCCCGGTTCTTTGTTCACGTCTGGGTGAAGTTCCCTGGCTAGTTTGCGATAGGCTCGCTTAATTTCATCGGCAGAAGCGCCTCGGGGCACCCCTAGAACATCATAATAGTCTTCCTTGGCCAAGTCTTACACCGCCTTTTCGCCGCTGACTCAAGATTCCTCCGTAAAGTCAGCGTCTACGATATCTTCGTCATTCCCCTGGGGTTCACCTGTTGCTTCCCCGGTTTGGGCCCCCGCAGCCTGGGTCTGCTGATAGAGTTTCTCTGAAATCCGGTGCAGCACCTCGTCGAGGGCTTTCATTTTTGCCTTGATCTCCTCTAGATCGTCCTTTTCCATGGCCGCCTTCAGTGCATCCTTGGCAGCTTCGATCTCGGCCTTCTGCTCCTCGCTTATCTTGTCGCCTAAATCTTTCACCGCACGATCTACAGCCCACAGGGAGTTGTCGGCCTGATTGCGCAGTTCAATTGCTTCACGCCGGGCCCTGTCTTCTTCGGCATGCTCTTCGGCTTCCTTGACGAGTTTGTCAATATCCGATTCAGTCAAACCGGTGGAGGAAGTAACAGTAATTTTCTGCTCACGGCCGGTTCCCCTGTCTTTAGCGGTGACATTCACAATTCCATTGCGGTCAATGTCAAAGGTTACCTCAATCTGGGGAACACCCCGTGGCGCCGGCGGAATCCCTGTCAGCTGAAAACGGCCTAGAGTTACGTTGTCGGCTGCCATAGGCCTTTCACCTTGCAGCACGTGGATATCAACGGCAGGCTGATTATCCGCAGCTGTAGTAAACACCTTGGTTTCCTTGCAGGGGATGGCAGTATTCCTCTTAATCAGCGTGGTCATCACGCCGCCTAAAGTCTCAATTCCCAGAGACAGGGGTGTCACGTCGACCAGGATCAGACCCTGGCCTTTTTCAAACTCGCCGGAGATAATTCCAGCCTGTACTGCCGCGCCAAGTGCGACGCACTCATCTGGGTTGATGCCTTTATAGGCTTCTTTGCCCATCATTTTTTCGATGGCTTCCTGTACAGCAGGAATTCGGGTCGAACCGCCGACCAGGATCACGCGATCCACATCTCCCGGCTGCAAACCTGCATCATTCAATGCCTGGCGAATAGGTTCCATAGTTTTGTCGACCAAATCCGCGGTGAGTTCATTGAACTTCGCGCGGGTCAAGTCGATGTCAAGATGAACCGGTCCGCTCGGAGTTGCGCTGATAAAGGGCAGATTGATATTGGTCTGCACTAGGCCCGACAGCTCTATTTTGGCCTTTTCAGCAGCCTCCCTCAGGCGCTGCATCGCCATCTTGTCCTTGCTCAAATCGATGCCGGTTTCCTTCTTAAACTCGCTGACTAAGTAATCTGTAATGCGCTGGTCAAAATCATCGCCGCCCAGGCGGTTGTTGCCGCTGGTGGCCTTAACCCCCACATAGCCTTCATCCAGTTCCAAAATGGAAACGTCAAAGGTTCCTCCGCCGAGGTCAAAGACAAGGACAGTCTGTTCCTGCTCCTTATCAAGGCCGTAAGCCACTGCCGCTGCGGTGGGCTCGTTGATAATCCGTTCCACTTCTAGACCGGCGATTGTGCCGGCATCTTTAGTTGCCTGCCTCTGGGCATCGGTAAAATAGGCCGGGACTGTGATGACGGCTTTGCTTACAGGCTCGCCCAAATAGGCCTCAGCCTCTTCCTTTAGCTTCCGCAGAATCATCGATGAGATCTCCTGGGGCGTCATTTCTTTACCATCGATCTTTACCTTGTGGTCGGTGCCCATGTATCGTTTAATCGACGAGATCGTCCTTTCCGGGTTGGTTACAGCCTGCCTCTTCGCTGCTTGACCCACCAGGCGTTCACCGTCTTTGGTAAAGGCAACTACAGAAGGTGTGGTTCGGGAACCTTCAGCATTTGGAATGATGACAGGTTCTCCGCCTTCCATCACTGCCACAACTGAGTTGGTTGTTCCCAAGTCAATACCGATTATTTTTGACATTCAGCTTCCTCCTTCTTCGGTCCCACTAAGACCTTCGTGTATCTAAGTACTTTTTCATTGAATAAGTAACCGGTCTGAATCTCTTCGAGCACAAAGAGACCGTCGTCCCCTTCACTTGCCTCCATGGCCACTGCTTCATGCAAATCCGGATTGAACGGCTCGCCCTTAGCTGCGATCCGCTCCAGCCCATGCTGGGCCAAGGCAGCCATTAAACCCTGATAAACCATCTCCATGCCTTGGAAAAATCCATTGTGTTTCTGGTCAGCATGTTCAGTTGCCAGGGCCCGCTCGAAATTATCCAGAACCGGCAAGAGATCTTTTAGCAGATGCTCATTGGCATTCTTTGTGACTTCTTCCATCTGGGTTTGGGTTCGACGGCGATAATTGTCAAAATCTGCCTTGAGACGAAGCAGCTGCTGGCCAAGCTGAGCTTTTTCCCGCTCCAGCTGTTCCAGTTCTTCGGCGCAGTCACACGTCGTCTCTTCCGACTCCTCCTCCAATTCCTCCATGTGTTCTTCCATAATGTCATCCTGTTCAGTCACCAAGGTACCCCCTTCTTCAGAAAAATGACCCTTGCCCCCAAGGGTCGCTTGAGATTTAAAGCTTTTCCTGCGTCAGCAAAGCGCTTAACGCATTAGAGACAACATCTACAGCAGCCATTACTCTAGCATAGTCCATGCGGGTCGGTCCAATGACGCCGATGGTGCCTACTACATCATTGCCCACATAATAAGTGCAGGTGACCAGGCTGCAGGCCTGCATCACGCTGGATACATTCTCTTCTCCAATGACCACGTGCACCCCGCTGGACTTCGTGGCGCTGCTCAAAAGGCTGAGCAGGTGGTCTTTCTGCTCTAACGTCTCAAAGAGGGCCTTAGCCCTTTCGAGATCACGAAATTCCGGCTGATTGAGTATGTTTACCGTACCGGATGCGTAGATTTTTTCTCCATTATCTTCAAGCAGACCTTGCAGAATCAGCTCCACAAGGGCTCTGCCGATTTCCCCATAATCCCGGATTACCTCAGTGAACACAGTGGGGCCCAGTTCCCGATAGGTGATGCCCTTTAATTTTTGGTTCAGCGTTGCTGATAC
>JAAYSR010000229.1 GCA_012518325.1 Bacillota bacterium | reverse complement strand
ACTGCTTCTTTGGCTGCAATGCCCGAGAAAAGACCCACCGCAGCCTGCCAGGTGCCGAAGCCGGCGGGCTTAAAGATTGGGGCAATGGCCAGTCCAATCCGTCCCAAGATACTTTCCGGCCCATAAGGTTCCACACCGCCGGGCAGTACGGCCAACACCCACAGCAGGCTGACTACTGCGAGAATGGTGGTGCCGGCACGGGTCAAAAAGCCTGACACATTGTCCCACATGTTCCGCAGTACATTGCGCAGGGTAGGCATGCGATAAGGCGGGAGCTCCATAATAAAGTGACTGACTTCCCCCCTAAACAGGGTTTTGCTGAAAATCTTGCCCATTATAAACGCTGCAATAATACCCAGCGCATACATGGCAAAGAGTACCGCACCGCCATAGTCAGGGAAAAAGGCAGAAATAAAAACAAGATAAATAGGGATTTTCGCCCCGCAGGACATAAATGGGTTGATTAAGACGGCAATCATGCGATCTTTCCTGCTTTCCAAAGTCCGCGTCGCCATCACGCCGGGAACGTTGCAGCCAAAACCCACGATCATGGAGATGAAGGTCTTGCCCTGGAGGCCCACTGCCCGCATCGTATTGTCCATAACATAGGCAGCCCTCGCCATGTAGCCGCTGTCTTCCAGCAGCCCCATCAGCAAGTACAGGATCACAATCAGGGGCACAAACTCCACAACTGCCCCAACGCCTGCAATTATTCCATTGCCCGTAAAGTCAACCAGCCACTGCGGTGCATTGACGGCCAGCAATAGGCTTTCCAGGAGCCCGCCAGCATAATCCACTGCCTCAGCCATCCATTCGCCGAAGAAATCCTGGCCGATGGCGAACGTCAGCTGAAAGACTGCAAACATTATGGCTGCGAAAATCGGTATGCCCCAAAATTTATGCGTTAGAATGCGGTCCAGCTTATCGGTGGTCGTTTCCACCGCCACATCCGGCCTGCGCACTGCATCTTTGGTTATTTCACCGACAAACTGATAACGGCTGTCGACGATCTCCAGCTGCAGATGATCTTCCTGGCCGGCAATTTCATCCCAGAGGCGCAGAAACTCCTGGGAACGCTGCAAGTCCTGATCTTCAGCCACAAGCTTCCTAACATACTCGTCGCCTTCCAGAATCTTCAGCGCCAGCCAGCCGCTGGGGTACTTCCAGCTGCCGACCTGGAGCAAATTGGTCAGTTCAGCAAGCTTGGCATCAATGGATTCACCGTAGCTTAGGCGCACCTGTCCGTTGCGGGGCGCAGAGGCAACCGCCAAAGCGGCATTCATCAGCTCATCAAGCCCCTTGCGCCTGCTGGCCACAGTGGGGATCACAGGCACCCTGAGGCGCTTGGCAAGGACCTTTTCGTCGATGGAGATCTTCCTCTCCTCAGCCTCATCCACCATATTTAACGCCACGACAACTTTGACCCCCATCTCCAAGAGCTGAGTGGTCAGATAGAGGTTTCTCTCCACATTTGTGGCGTCAACCACATTTATCACAACATCGGGGTTTCCAGTCAGTATAAATTCCCGGGCAACCATCTCATCTTCAGAAAAGGCGCCCAGGCTGTACGCTCCCGGCAGATCCACCACACGGCACACCGTACTGCCGTGCCGCACCTGCCCTTCCTTGCGCTCAACAGTTACTCCGGGCCAGTTGCCCACATGCTGGTTGGCGCCGGTGAGCGCGTTAAAAAGTGTAGTCTTGCCGCTATTGGGATTTCCCACTAAAGCAATGGTTATCGGCATATCTCCTGCTCCCCCATATTCCTTTTTCCAGTTACTCCTTGGTTACGAGCATCTTTGCTGCCAAGCCCCGGCCCAGGGCCACTTTATGGCCCCCCAGACCGACAATCAGGGGTCCGCGATCGTTTTTCAGCACTTCAATGCGGGCACCAGTATTAAAGCCCATCTCATAGAGTCTCTTAGTGGCCGTGCGTCCGGCCTGGATCCTGGCTACCCTGCAAGTCTCACCTTCGCTTACATTAATCAGCGGCGAATATCTCACGGAAACACCCCTCCATTGCACGACATTGAAAATCATTCTCATATCATATAATATACAAAGCTTGGCCCTGCATGTCAAGACTTTCACGTAGAAAAGACCGGCATTTCACCGCCTATTTCCAGAATATTACTGGGTAAAACTCTCCAGGCAATCCACCGATCTAAGAAGGAATAACAGGACGTTAAAAGAATATGTACATTGTGAAAATACAAATTTACCATGCTGTTCTACTTTGGAGGTAATGCCAGTGCGAATCACTAAACATCCCGTCCTGGACGTGCAAGAGGGCAGGGAGGTCTCGTTTACCTTCGACGGGCGGCCCCTTGTCGGAAAGGAAGGGGAAATGGTGTCATCGGCCCTGCTTGCCAATGGCATCCGGACTTTTTCTGTTCATTCAGTAGGTGATGCTCCGCAGGGCCTTTTCTGTGCCAATGGGCAGTGTGCCCAGTGTACCGTAATTATTGACGGCCTGCCGGTGAAAAGCTGCATCACTCCCCTCAGGGAAGGAATGGAGATCAGGACTCTCATCCACCATCCCGAACTGCCCGCAGACGACGAACCTCGCCCATCATACGCTCCGGAAGAACTTTCCTGCCAAGTTCTCATTGTCGGTGCAGGACCCTCAGGAATTACCAGCGCCATAGAACTCGCCGACCTTGGCTTCTCAGTGATCTTAGTGGATGACAAGGACCACCTCGGAGGCAAACTGGTGCTTCAGACCCATAAGTTCTTTGGCTCCATGGCAGACTGCTATGCGGGCACCAGAGGAACCGACATCGCCAAGATTCTCGAAAAGGAAGCTCGCAGCCGCGAGAATATAACCATCATGACCAGCTCCACCGTTGTGGGCATTTACAGTGACCGCAAAGCTGGAATTTACCAGGACCGGCTGGAAAAATACATCCACGTTTCCTTTGACGGTCTGATTATCGCGACCGGAGCCAGGGAACGCTCCCTGATCTTCCCCGGCAATGACCTGCCCGGCGTGTTCGGAGCAGGAGCTTTCCAGACCCTGGTCAACCGCGACTTGGTCAAGTCTTCGGAGCGGGTGCTGATCATCGGCTGCGGCAATGTCGGCCTAATTGGCGCCTATCATGCACTGCAGGCCGGCATCAATGTGGTAGGCCTTGTGGATATTGCCCCCGAAGTTACAGGCTACAAAGTCCATGCCGACAAGATTAAGCGCATGGGGGTGCCTATTTACCTCAGGCACACCCTAATCGGCGTCCAGGGAGAGGGCAAAGTGGAGCGGGCCACCATTGCCCAGGTTGACGAAAATTGGAATCCCCTGGTGGAAACTGCCAAGACCTTTGCAGTTGATACAGTGTTGATCGCGGTTGGCCTCAGCTCCGCGGACGAGTTCTACAGAAGCGGCATCGAAGGCGGCTTCCCTGTTTTGAAAACGGGAGATGCCGATGAAATTGCGGAAGCTTCCTCAGCCATGATTGGCGGCCGCATCATCGGCCGGGAAATGGCTGCGCTTCTGGGCAGCAATGTAACTGTGCCGGAGGAATGGTCCAAGAAGCAGCAGATTCTAAAAAGCCATCCCGGAGAAACCTTCGAGCGCTCCTTTGAGATGTTCGGCAAGGGCTGGAAGCCTATGATCCACTGCTACCAGGAGATTCCCTGCAATCCCTGTACCACCGTGTGTCCCCAGGATTCCATCCACCTCAGCGGCCGCACGGGCACGATTATGGACCTGCCTGAGTTTGCCGAAAAGTGCATCGGCTGCGGCTTCTGTGTGCTGATCTGCCCTGGGCTGGCCATCACCCTGACCCGCAGGTCCAAACAAGAGGGTCTGGCCGAGCTGGTTGTGCCCCACGAGTTTGACCACAGCTTCCAGCCAGGCGACAAGGTGCGCCTCAGGGATGTGGACGGGGCGGATCTCGGTGAAGGAACTGTCAAAGCCGCCCGGTACAATAAACAGCATAGGACCAGCCTGCTGACATTGGAGGTGCCCCTGGAGCTGGCGACTCGGGCCGTAGGCATCCTGGTACAGGATGAAGAGGTAACCAGACCTTTGGCTGAGGCCGACCTTGCCTACCTGCCCGACAACGCTATTGTCTGCCGCTGCGAACGTGTGACAGTGGGCGAGCTTAAAGGCTTCATACGCGAAAACGAAGTGACCGACATTAACCAGCTCAAGCAGACCCGCCTGGCCATGGGGGCCTGCGGCGGCAAGACCTGCCTTGATCTGGTGCCCAGGGTAATGCAGGAGGTTGGCGTCAAGCGAGAAGAGATTCAGGCAGCCACCCACCGTCCCTTGACGGTCGAGGTGCCCATGAAAGCCCTCGCCAACCAAGGAGGTGGACAGAAGTGAAGACGTACGATGCAGTAGTAATCGGCGCCGGCAGCGTAGGGGTCCCCCTGGCCTACCGTTTGGCCGTCAGGGGACTGAGCGTTGCCGTTGTCGACAAACTGGCTTCGGTGGGACAGGGCCAAAACAAGGCCGCCATCGGCGGCATCAGGGCCACCCACTCTGACCGGGCCAAGATCAAAATAGGCAAGGAGTCTTTAAATGTAGTCCGCAGGCTGCTGCCTGAATACGGCCTGGATGTGGACTATATCGAAGGGGGCTACCTCTTCCCTGCCTACAGCGAAGATATAGCCCAGGGGCTGAAGAGCCTTTTGCCCGTACAGAAAAGCTACGGGCTGAATATTGACTGGATTGGACCGGATGAGGTCAGGGAACGCTGCCCTGGCATCCGGTGGGAAGGCCTGTTAGGCGGTACATTTTCCCCTGAGGACGGCCATCTCTCTTCCTTGAAAATGATCGGCGCCTTCTATCGCCTGGCCAGGCAGGCCAATGTGGACTTTTTCTTTAAGACTGAGGTTGTCGGTATCGAAACAGATAAGGGCAAAGTGCAGGCAGTTGTCACCGATCGGGGCAAAATCAGCTGCAGCCATGTTGTGAATGCCGCCGGGGGCTTTGGCCGGGAGGTCTCCCTCATGGTCGGGACGGATTTGCCGGTTTACCCCGATTCCCACGAAGCTGGAGTTACAGAGCCTGTTCAGCGCTTCTTCCTCCCCATGATCGTGGATATCGTACCGGACGAGCAGTCTGACAACTATTATTTCTACCAAAACGCAGAGAATCAAATCGTGTTCTGCATCACTCCCCGGCCAAAGCGGCTGGGCACAGACCGGCGCTCTACCTCGGAATTTCTGCCGATGGTTGTTCCCCGCATGCTGCATCTCTACCCCCGCCTGCGCAATCTGAAAGTGCGGAGAATATGGCGGGGCCTCTATCCGATGACCCCCGACGGCAAGCCCATCGTAGGCTTTGACCGGGAGGTGGAGGGATTCTTCCATGCCATCGGCATGTGCGGGCAGGGCTTGATGCTGGGACCCGGGTTGGCAGATATTATTGCCCAGGCCATTGCCGAAGGGCAGGAAGATGAGGAAGTGTTTGCGGATCTTTCTCCCTACCGCGACTTTAGCGGAGAAGAATTGCTTAAATAAAACCAAGATGAGGTGATCGAATGTCAAACGGTATCTTTAAAATGCCTGTACCGGAAAACGAACCGGTCCAGGGCTACGGTCCAGGGAGCCCCGAAAGGGCCAAGCTCAAGGCCGCCCTCAAGGAGCTCAGCGGCAAGGAAATTGAGATCCCTGTTGTCATTAACGGTGAGGAAATCAGAACAGGAAACCTGGGCAAGTGTGTTATGCCCCATAACCACGGTCATGTCTTAGGCCGCTATCACAAAGCAGGCAAAGAAGAAGTAGAAGCAGCCATCGAGGGCGCGCTGAAAGTGCGCAAAGAATGGGCTGCCCTGCCCTGGGAAGAGCGCGCCGGCATCTTTATGAAGGCGGCTGAGATTCTGGCCCATGAGAAGCGCTATCTTCTCAATGCAGCAACCATGCTGGGCATCGGCAAAACCCCCATTCAGGCAGAAATCGACTCAGCCTGCGAACTCATTGACTTTTGGCGTTTCAATGTCCATTACATGGAAGAAATCTACAGGCAGCAGCCCCGTTCTACTCCCCTGAGCTGGAACAGGGTCGAGCATCGGGGGCTTGAGGGCTTCATCTTTGCCGTCACACCCTTTAACTTTGCAGCCATTGCCGGCAACCTGCCTACCGCACCTGCCATGATGGGCAATGTCGTTATCTGGAAACCTGCATCGTCCGCGGTTTATCCAGCCTACTTCATCTTAAAGATCTTAGAAGAGGCCGGCCTCCCGCCGGGAGTCATCAACTTTGTCCCAGGCTCCGGCAGTGCTGTGGGCGATCCTGTAATGGCACATCCAGCCCTGGCCGGAATTCATTTCACAGGCAGCACCCCTGTCTTCCAGGATATGTGGAAAACAGTGGGCAATAACATTCAGAACTACCTGACCTATCCGCGCATTGTCGGCGAGACAGGGGGAAAAGACTTTGTCTTTGCCCATTCCAGTGCTGATATTGACGCCTTGTGCGTTGCACTGGTGCGCGGCGCCTTTGAATACCAGGGTCAAAAATGTTCAGCCGCATCCCGGGCCTATATCCCCAGAAGCATTTGGCCGGAAGTAAGAGACAAGATCGTTGCCATGACCAAGGAGCTAAAAGTTGGCGATGTTGCAGATTTCACCAATTTTATGGGTGCGGTTATTGACCAAGGCGCCTTTAACAGCATCAAAGCCTATATTGACTATGCCAAGGAATCAAGCGAAGCTGCGATTCTGGCAGGAGGCACCTATGATGACAGCGTCGGCTACTTCATCGATCCGACCATCGTCGAGACAACCAATCCCAAGTTTAAACTGATGGAAGAGGAGATCTTCGGACCGGTCCTCACTGTCTATGTCTATGAAGATGAAGATTTAGACGAGGCGCTTGAACTTTGCAACACCACATCGCCCTACGGCCTCACCGGGTCTGTCTTTGCTACCGATCGCAGGGTGATCGTGCACATGTCCAGGGCCCTCAACGAAGCCGCCGGCAATTTCTATGTAAACGACAAGCCCACCGGGGCCGTTGTCAGCCAGCAGCCCTTCGGCGGTGCCAGGGCCTCCGGCACGAATGACAAGGCCGGCAGCATGATTAACCTGCAAAGGTGGGTTTCCCAGCGCACAATCAAAGAAAACCTGCTGCCCCCCAGAGATTACCGTTATCCCCATCTAGAAGAGGAATAGAGCAATAAGCAAAACAGCGTTAGCACTCCGAGTGAGGCTAACGCTGTTTTTCTGTCCCATTCGTCTATTGTGTTTCTTAGGCTTTCGCCCTCTTCCTGGTGGTTACATCAAAGGCCACTGCCAAGATGAAGATTGCTCCTTTAACCACGTACTGGAAGGAAATATCCACCCCAAGGAGGTTCATCCCGTTAGTCAGGGACATGATTACCAGTGCCCCGACAATGGTGTTGGTTACCCGGCCGACGCCGCCTCCCACAGATACCCCGCCGATATAACTTGAGGCGATGGCATCAAGTTCAAAGCCCAGGCCCGCCGTTGGGGTCGCAGAAGCCAAACGGGAAGTGTAGAGCATGCCGCCAAGGGCAGACATCAGACCCATAGAGGCAAAGACCAGAAATGTTACCCGATTGACTTTGATACCTGAGAGCTCTGCAGCTTCGGCATTGCCGCCGATGGCATAAATATGCCGCCCAAAACGGGTCTTGGTCAGT
>JAAYSR010000228.1 GCA_012518325.1 Bacillota bacterium | reverse complement strand
TCAAGTTTCGGTTTGCTTCTCCTTACTGTATACCCCGCAGGAGTGGGAAATCCTTTTACCTGCACCATTACTTTCCAAACATATTGCAGTAGTGTATAATAGGGTTAACTGGATGTAAAAAAACGGAGGGGAAACTATGAAAGACGATCTGAGATCTATGGGTTTTGCGACGCGGGCAATTCACGGAGGTCAAAGTCCAAACGCAGCCGGGGCTTTGGTCACTCCCATCTATCAGGCTTCGACATTCCGCTTTGACTCCGCTGAACAGGGAGCCAGGCGGTTTGCTTTGGAAGAAGACGGGTATATCTACACCAGACTGGGCAATCCCAACTCTGCTGAATTGGAACGGAAAGTGGCCATGCTGGAGGGGGCGGAGGCAGCGGTTGCAGCAGGTTCGGGCATGGGAGCCATCACCTCAGCACTGTGGACTGCCCTGGAGCCAGGAGATCATGTCGTAGCCGGAAAAGCTCTCTACGGCTGCACTTTCGCCTTTCTGAGCCACGGCGCAGCCAAGTACGGCATCGAAACTTCCTTCGTGGACACCAGCAGCATCGAAGAAGTAAAGAACGCGTTGCGGCCTAATACCAAAGTTGTCTACCTGGAATCGCCGGCCAATCCTACCATGACAGTTTCAGATATTCCCGCCATCTGTGCCCTGGCCCATGAAATACCCGGCTGTATGGTTTTCGTGGACAACACTTATTGCACCCCATACCTGCAGAGGCCCATAGAGCTTGGTGCGGATGTAGTTCTCCATTCGGCCACAAAGTATCTCAACGGCCACGGAGATGTGATCGCGGGCATAGTCGCCGGCAAGAAAGAGTTCATCGATCAAGTGCGTTATTTTGGGATTAAAGATATGACCGGATCAGTCCTGAGTCCCTTCGACGCCTATCTTATCTGCCGCGGTCTCAAAACTCTGGCGATACGCATGGAGAAGCACTGTGCCAATGCCCAGATTGTGGCAGAGTTCCTTCAGGATCATCCCGCAGTTGAAACAGTCTATTACCCCGGCTTAAAGAGTTTCCCCCAATACGAACTGGCCAAGAGGCAGATGCGGCTGCCGGGTGCAATGATTGCCTTTGAACTGACCGGAGGTGTCGAAGCCGGAAGGAAGCTGATGAACAATGTGCAGCTCTGTACCCTGGCAGTGAGTTTGGGCGATACAGAGACACTGATTCAGCACCCCGCCTCCATGACCCATTCCCCGTACGAGCCGGAAGAAAGAGCAAAGTGCGGCATCACCGTCGGTCTGGTCCGTCTGTCGGTTGGACTTGAGGATCCTGAAGACATTATTGCCGACCTGAAAGCAGTTCTGGATATCCTGTAAACGGTGAAGGCGTACAGCTGCAGACTGTACGCCTTCTCTTAGACTGCTCACCCGTTCACCGGAAACGGCGGCGGCGGTGCCTCGACCAGTGCAACAATCTTCTGGCAGGGTATAACAGCCGTCTGCCATCCGCCGAGATCCGCAACCGGACGCCTAAACACCAGGTAGGTTTCCTGCACCTGGGTCAGCTGCCACTCAGCGTCAAACAAACCGCCCTCATCATCGCCCAGGATAATGTATGCCCAGCGGTTGATAAAATTAGCCCACTCTTCAGGACAACGGCAGCACAAATTTCGATGGCCCATCTTATCCCTCCTTAACCTCACTATATGAAGGAAAAGGGGCAAGAGGCATGGTGCTGGGGTACTAAGTTTCGCCGCAGCTGGAACATGGCACTCTCTTTTCTATACAATGCACTAGCGGATGGAGGTTGAGGCCATGTCGAACAAAGTGCAAATCGGGCTTTTGTCCCCTTTTTTTCAGCCCATACCTGCCTATGAGGGGCCCGCCCGGGATCTGGGCGTGGATCTGGTGCTGGTTACAGCAAAAAGAATAGACTGGAAACGCCATGAGGTTGACGGCCTGGTATATGATGGACAGGCCTGGGAAGAAAGGACTGTTCCCCTGCCCCCCTCGCTCTACAACCGCTATTACGGACCAAAGCCAAAGGTCGTGAGCAGGCTGGAAACCATAATAGGCAGGAACAAAATCTTCAACCATGTCACCCGCTTTGACAAATGGGAAATCCATCAGCTTCTGGCCCAATCCGGCCTTAAGGACCACCTTCCGGCAACTGCCCCATACAGCCCGGAAAACCTAGGCTGGTTTCTCAGACGTTTTGCCCAGGCTGTCCTCAAACCTGCCAGTGGGCAGCTGGGAAACCGGATCTATTTGGTCAGGTCCGAACAGGGAGTTTACTACCTTCACCATGGAACCAAATCGCCGGTGGCCCATTTCCGTTCCTTTGCGGATCTTGTCTTGGGATTGGAAGCTGCCGTTGACTCAGAGTTTATAGTCCAGGAGTTCATTCACTTAGCCGCTGTTGGACGCAGAGTGTTCGACATTCGCCTCCTGGTGCAAAAAAACGGGTCCGGAATCTGGCAAGTTACCGGCATGCTCAGCCGGCTGGCAGCCTCCTATTCCTATGTGACCAATCTCTGCCAGGTAATCTGCCCTGCAGAAGAGGCGCTGGACAGGGCCTTCCCAGGAGCGAACCTGCTTCCTGTGCTCAAAGGGCTGAGCCTAAAGGCAGCCCAGGCTGCAGAAACATCCCTCGGATCCCTGGGGGAGCTGAGCGTTGACTTCGGCCTGGACGAACAAGGGGGTGTTTGGATCGTTGAGCTTAACGCCAAGCCTATGAAAAGCACCTTTGCCGCCCTAGGAGACGACCTGCTTCTGCAGGAAGTCTATCTCCAGCCCCTGCGCTACGCACTCTACTTGGCAGCCGCCTAGGATTTTCCAGGGCAAACCGGCCTTGAACAGGCACTTTGGCTTGCATTTAACCTTTTCTCCTTTGCTTGCAGAACTTTCCATATGCATAACATCCCGAACTGCACCACATTTGGACAGATAATGCAAACTCATTTGTTAATTTCCCGTTTTATTTGCAGGATTTTTGCGGTTTACCCCTAATTACTACTACTGAAAGACTTGTATTAGGTGAGATTATGCACAATACGTTCAAAGGGGTGGTGCGGGGGGTAAGGTTATCACTGAATTCACTAGATTAGAATCAAGGAAAAGGAAGGTGACTTGAGTGTCGAAACGTAAGTTTGGTATTAGCTTTCTAGTGACAATTCTTCTGTTGACAATGGCATTTGCCGTCAGCGCCGAAGAACCACGTATGGCAACTTGGGTTGATGAAGTAATCATCGTTGAAGAACCATCGGTGACTACAGCAGTCTCCCGTTTGCAAGCTGGCGACATTGATGTCTATGCAACAACGTCGTCCGAACCTGTCCCATTCGCAACAATCCTGAGCGATCCAAACCTCGACTATTATCAGACATTTGGATCCTACAGCGAACTTACATTTAACCCAGTAGGACCAACCTTCAACGACGGTCGCTACAATCCGTTCGGCAACAGGAAGATTCGTGAAGCAATGAACATGCTCATCGACCGTGAGTACATTGCTCAAGAATTGTACGGTGGCTTGGCCCTGCCAAAAGCCCTAATGCTCAATAATGCCTATGTTGACTATTCTCGTGTTGTAGAAACAGCTCGGGCACTTGAGTTCAAATATGCCTACGACTTTGAGAAGGCAAAAGACCTTATCACAGAGCAGCTGCTCGCAGACGGTGCCAACCTGGTTAACGGCAAATGGCATTACGATGGCCAGCCCATCGAAATCCTGATTCTTGCCCGCAGCGAAGACCAGCGTGCCGCTGTCGGCGACTATGTAGCCGACCAGCTCGAAGCCATTGGCTTCACCACGAAGGTAGACTACAGAACTGGTACCGAAGCATCACCAATCTGGATGATGGGCGACCCCTGGCTCGGCGAGTGGCATGTCTACACCGGCGGTTGGGGTGCAGGTGCTGTATATCGGGATCAAGGCCATCTCTTCAACCAGATGTACACACGCAGAACCATGACCCAGCCTCTCTGGCAGGCATTGGAACCCATCCCAGAGCTTGACGAAATCTCTGATAAGCTGTATTATAAGAACTTCACATCTATGGAAGAAAGAAATGCGCTCTACTCTCGTGCGCTTGAACTTGCTTTCGAAGATTCACCACGTATCTACACTGTAGACCAGATCTCCTACGTTGCACGCCGTGCTGACGTCAGCGTAGCATCTGACTTGGCTCAAGGTGTCTCCAGTACAGCCCTGTGGCCAAGCACACTTCGCCGTGGTGACGAAATCGGCGGTACCGTGACTATCGGAAGCGCCCAAGTACTTGTTGAGCCATGGAACCCCGTAGGCGGCTCCAACTGGACATTCGACCAGCTGCCAATGAGAGCAACCTTTGATCGCGGTTTCATCAGCAACCCCTTCACCGGCAACTATATGCCTCATCGCATTGAGCGCATCGAAGTTACCGTACAAGAAGGTCTCCCAGTAGCAAAAGAACCCGGTTCTGACTGGGTAGAACTGAAGTTTGCTGAAGAAATCCAAGTACCTGGCGATGCATGGCTGTACTGGGACGGCGATCAGCAGCGGATGATCACTGTTGCTGAGAAGTATCCTGAAGGCCTCACCGCTCCACGTCACACAGTTGTCTACTATCGTGAAGACCTGTTTGACACAGTAAAATGGCATGACGGCAGCCCATACACCGTCGGTGACATGCTGCTCCCAACCATCCTTGATTGGGATCGCGGTTTTGAAAGCAGCGAGATCTTTGACCCAGCAGCACAGACAAGTGTACAGTCTGCTATGAACAATGCCCGCGGCTGGAGAATCATCTCTCTGGATCCGTTCGTATACGAAGTATGGTCCACCTCTTGGTACATTGATGCCGAGCAGAACATCGGTGACATCTTTGCACCTTACTACAACTACGGTGCACAGCCCTGGCATACACTGGCAATCGGTGTAATGGCTGAAGCCGCCGGCGAGTTGGCCTTTACCGCATCGAAAGCAAACGCTTTGGATGTAGAGTGGCTCGGTTACAACATGGGACCAAGCTTGCCAATCCTTGACAAGCATCTTGATAAAGCAATCGAAACCAACTACCTGCCATGGGCTCACTTCCTCAGTGAGTACATCTCGGAAGAAGAGATTGCTGCCCGCTACGCAAATGCTAAAGCGTGGTATCAAGAGAAAGGTCACTTCTGGATTGGTAACGGACCAATGTATCTCGAAGCGGTCTATCCAACCGAGAGAATCGTTCATCTCAAGCGCTTTGAAGACTACTCTGAGCCTGCAGATAAGTGGTCCATGTTTGACAAACCACGTATCGCTGAGGCTGAAATGTTCGGCGCTGCCCGTGTAAGAGCCGGCGAGGAAATCCGTTTCGAAGTTGAAATCACCTTCGAAGGCGAACCTTATCCGCTCGAGCACATCACTGAAGTGAAGTTCATCGTTCTCGATGCTACCGGAGCAGTAGCTATCAGCGGCTACGGAGAGCCAGTTGCCGACGGATTGTATGAAATCGTCCTAACCGGCGAGCAAACCAAGGCACTGCCAATTGGTTCGAACACCATCGAAGCAATCGTCCTCCCAAGCCTCGTAGCTAGCGCAACCTTCAGTGCACACACGTTTGTAACACTTCCTTAGGCAAACAAGCCCAATAGGAACGCTAGATTCGATAAGCGAGGGCGTGGAGTCCACGCCCTCGCTTATCTGTTTCAGATCAATACCGGGAGGTATATGGAATGCAAAACATTGAGACTGCGCAAGGACAGGCTGCCTTCGTACGTCAGCGCAGGATGAGCAGCTTGAATCGCATCCTTAAGTACGTACTCGTGCGTGGACTGACCTTGCTCGTTACAGTTACGATTGGAGTATACCTGGCCATCCTAATTGCAAATGGCGGCGGTTATGTGGATCAGATGCGGATCGGCCAAATCCGCGAACAGGTTTCCCTAATCTTGGCTGCAGATCAGGAAATGCAGTTTGTAACAGTTCAGGAAAGACGTGCTATTGAAGAAAGCATGATCCAGACTCAGATTCAACAGCTTGGACTGGATCGCCCCTTTGCTGTAAGAAGCTTTGAGTATCTATGGAATGGATTGACCCTCAACCTAGGCTCAGCAGACTATCTCCTCAGTGACAGCGGGTCGCGGCAGGTCCGCAACATCCTTGGGGAGCGCCTAGGGCCCACACTGCTGTTAATGGCGACTGGACAGCTGATCCTGTTCTTTTCTTCGCTCTTTTTAGGGCTGATACTTTCACGCAGCTACGGCAGTTTTCTCGATAAGTTTATCATTGCAATGGCGCCAACAAGTTCGGCACCGGCGTGGTTTTACGGCATGTTCCTTATACTAATATTTGCTGCCCTGCTCGGATGGCTGCCCTTTGGCGGCATGGTGGCTGCACCGCCCCCAGAAGGCACAATTGCCCGTATTCTGAGCACTCTCAAGCACATGATTCTGCCTGTAACGGCCATGGTTGTTTCTCGTATCTTCTCCAGCGCCTATTCTCGACGGACGTTTTTCCTAATCTATTCCAGCGAGGATTATGTTGAGATGGCTAAGGCCAAGGGACTTTCAGACCGGGAGATCGAGCGCCGTTATGTACTGAGACCTACCTTGCCCGCAATCATCACTAGCTTTATGTTGGTTGTCATCCAGTTATGGGTGGGAGCCATTGTATTAGAAACTGTATTTAACTGGCCTGGAATCGGCCGCTTAACCCAACAGGCAATCAATATGTTTGATACACCCGTAATTGTGGCTACAACCGTGATTTACGCCTATCTGCTGGCTGTTACGGTGTTCTTACTAGATATTATTTATTCCTTGGTTGACCCCAGGGTAAAACTCGGCGGAGGTGGAAACTAGTCATGACGGGAGTAAGAAATCTTTTTCGTCAAATGAGAAGATACCCTTCAGCGGTTGCAGGGTCCATCATCATTCTCTTCCTCATATTCATGGCATTCTATGCGATATTTGCCATACCATATAGCGACGCCCTGAGGCTTTGGCGCGGGGCTGACAATATCTGGATTCAAACACCTCGCAACGCCCGTCCTGCCTGGCTGAATTATTTCTACAGTGAAAAGCAGCCGGAGAACATTAAGATCAGCTCCATCGACGATCCCAGCCTGATGACTGTGATTGACCTGGGCGGAGGAGTTTCTACCGCTGATTTCGAGTATGTATTTGATTATCAGTATGACGGTTTCCCTTCAGAATTGTCGGTCTTTTTCACAGCCAAGTACGATAGTGCCCGTCCTAATGTTGCCTTGAGATGGGTCACCCCAGACGGCCGGGAGATCCCCCTTGCGGATCTGACAGTCACCGCTCAGCTGAACCATTCCGTCTCGCAGGACAGCAGACTGGTTCGCCGTCTAGGTGGACAGCCTGAAATCAAGCTCTTTGAAGATCCCGCCAATCCCGGCAAGGTTCTCAAAGGAACCTACAAACTTGTTGGTGAAGGTCTGGTCTTTGAAGACGGTTCTTCAGTCGACGCCGAGCTCGTTGTTTTCGGCAAGCTCTATGGCTTGGCAGGCACCGACCATCGTCGCCGTGACATTACTGTGGCCCTCCTCTGGGGTACACCTGTTGCCCTTTCCTTTGGTTTAGTGGCTGCTGTAGGTTCGTCCATTGCTACCATGTTCCTGGGTGCAGCAGCAGTCTGGTTCGGCGGCTGGATTGATTGGCTGATTCGCAGAATCAACGAAGTCGTTATGATTTTGCCGCTGCTGCCGATTCTCATTATGGTTGGTTTGTTCTACTCACGCAGTATATGGGTTATGCTGAGTGTGGTAATCCTGCTAGGAATTTTCGGTTCGGGAATTCTCAGCTACCGCTCCATGTTCATCCAGGTCAAGGAGTCGGGATACATTGATGCCGCCCGGGCCTATGGGGCTGGCAGCGGTCGGATTATCATCCGCTACATGATTCCTAAGATTATCCCAACATTGATCCCGGGATTCGTAACGCAGGTACCTTCATTCGTGTTCCTTGAAGCTACGTTAGCACTCCTCGGTTTGGGTGACCCGGTCTTGCCAACATGGGGTAAACTGCTGAATGATGCCCAGTCCCACGGTGCGTTATTTAACGGCTATTTCTACTGGGTATTGGAACCAGCCTTCTTGCTTATGTTAGCAGGGTTAGGATTTGCCATGCTTGGCTTTGCACTTGACCGGATCTTTAACCCTCGCCTAAGGGAGGTTTAGAATATGACAGACAAGAACGTAGTGCTTGATGTACAAAACCTTAAATTATACTTCCGTACAGAGGCTGGCCCGGTACAGGCCGTCGACGGCGTAAGTTTTCAATTGAGAGAGGGTCATACGCTCGCAGTTGTAGGTGAGTCCGGATGCGGAAAGTCGTCCCTGGCCAAGGCCATTTTGCGCCTTCTGCCCAGGAACGTCTCGACCTACACTGGAACTATCAAGTTTCAGGGCGTAGACCTGATGAAGTATTCCGATGAGGAGTATCGCAGAAAGATTCGCTGGCACCAAATTGCCCAGGTTCCTCAAGCATCCATGAACTCTTTGAACCCGGTTATTCGCATTGAGGACCAGCTGATCGAGCCTCTCCTCATCCATGACAAGATGAGCAAGCAGCAGGCCAGAAAAAGAGTGGCCGAAGTCTTTGAAGTGGTAGGGCTGCCCGTTGACTTTCTGCAGCGGTACCCCTTTGAACTAAGCGGCGGAATGAGACAAAGGGCGATTATTGCCATGGCTTTGGCTTCCAATCCAAAGCTGGTTGTCCTTGACGAACCGTCTTCGGCTCTGGACCTTTTGTCCCAGGCCAACCTGATGAATGTGCTGAAGCGCGTCAAAAACGAAATCAACACAACATTTATCCTGATTACCCATGACATCGGCACCGCCAGCGAACTTGCCGATGAAGTTGCCGTAATGTATGCCGGCAAGATGGTTGAGTACGCTTCTGCTGAGTATTTCTACACAGATGCACACCACCCATATTCTCAGAAGTTGATGGCTAGCGTACCCACTCTGCGGGAAGACAAAGAATTGGGCTTCATTCCAGGCCAGCCGCCTTCCCTGATCAATCCGCCTACCGGCTGCCGTTTTGCCGCCCGGTGCGAAAAGAGATTTGAGAAGTGCTCCGTGCAGCCTCCCACAACCGATATGGGACATGGAGCCACTGTACAGTGCTGGCTATTTGAAGAGACGGGAGAGGTGAAAAATGCCTAGTCTAGCAAAACCTTTATCACAGCAGCAAGAGCAAAAGGCTGTTCTTCGGGTTGAGGATCTCCATACTTGGTTCGAAGTGCGCCGCATGGGCTTCTTCAAGGCCGGCGATGTGCGGGCGTTGGACGGAGTGTCCTTTGAGCTTTACGAAGGTGAGACCATTTCTATTGTTGGGGAAAGCGGATGCGGCAAGAGTACCCTGGCCAAGACGATCCTGGGGATCAACCACATTACCAAGGGTTCTGTGCACTTCCTCGGTGAAGACCTCAGCACCCTTGACAAGGAAGGCTGGAAACGCTATCGCTCCAACATTGGCTATATCCAGCAGGACCCCTACGGTGCCCTGCCTCCCTTCATGAATGTCCAGCGCATCCTGGAAGAGCCAATGAAAATCAATGGCATTAAGGACAAAGAGGAGCAGCAAAGGCGGATCCGTCAGGTGCTGGAAGAAGTCAAACTGGCTCCAATCGAAGACTTTCTGCCTAAGTTCCCCCACATGCTCAGCGGTGGCCAGCAGCAGCGCCTGGTAATCGCCAGGGCGATGATTTTGGAACCGAAAATGCTGATTGCCGACGAACCTGTATCCATGCTTGATGCTTCAGTTCGGATCGAAATTCTCCAGCTGCTTCAGGCACTGCAGAGAAGGCACAATCTGGCAATCATCTATATTACCCATGACCTTTCTACGGTCAGGTACTTCTCGGAGCGGATCTTCACCATGTACGGAGGAAAGATCATTGAGAAGTCGTCCACCCAGGCTTTGCTGAAGGAACCTTTGCATCCATACACAAAGGCCCTCTTTGAAGCAACATCGGATCCGGACGTACAGAATCTCTACTCCTACAAGGACATTCCGTCCGGTGAGCCGCCAAGTCTGATGAATCCGCCGAAAGGCTGCAGATTCCATCCGCGCTGCCGCCAGATCATTAAGGGGCTGTGCGACCAGCAGATGCCGCCAGAGTTTTGGGTGAGAGACGACCACGCTGCCCTCTGCTGGCTGTACAAAGACGAGAAAAATGCGTAGCCCTAAGAATCAAATCATTGTTGGCTCAATAATGGCTGTGCTGGGTTGGATGGCTATCTTCGCCATGACGCTGGAGCTTTTGCCCCAGGTGATTGAGTATTACATGATCGCCTACATTGTATCAACTGCAGGATTTATCCTCGGAATGTTCGGAGCTGGAACGATCATCAATCACAACATCAGAAAGCGCCGCCAGAACAGGGACGATAATGACTATTGATAGAAAAGCCGTGTCTAGGTAGACACGGCTTTTTTGCCTATATCAGTGCGGCAGAAAAACTCCGGCTGTTCATGCTTGGCTAAGAAGGCATAGACCTTCTCACGGGCATCCCGCAGGCTGTCCCCAAGGCATCCTGCAAGGTACACCCTGCCTCCCCTGCTGACCAGACACTGATGTTCTCCTTGGCACACTCCGCTGTAGTATATGTGCACATCGTCAGCTTGACCTTCCCCCGCAAGCTCGGGCAGAGGCACTCCGCCGGCACAAACCCCGGGATAGCCCCGGCTCGCCATCACAACCCCCACCATAGCCTGGCTGCTCCACTTCAGCTCAGGCCTGCGGCCGGCCAAGACATCCAGAATAACCTGGACCAAGTCACACTCCAGGCGGGGCAGAATGACCTGGGTCTCGGGATCGCCAAAGCGGGCGTTAAATTCAATGACCTTGGGCCCCTGTGCCGTCAGCATCAATCCGGCATACAGCACTCCTGTAAAGGGAATGTCCTCCTGGACCATGGCTCTGGCCGTCGGTTCGAGGATCTCCTCCACAGCCTGCTGAACCGCCCAGGCAGGAATCTGGGGAACTGGCGAGTATGCTCCCATCCCTCCTGTATTTGGACCCACATCGCCGTCAAAGGCCCGCTTATGGTCTTGGGCCAGCTCCAGAGGGACAACGAGCTCGCCGTGGACCAGAGCCATCAGGGAAAACTCCTCGCCGTCCATGAACTCTTCTATAACTACTCTAGCTGATGCTTCGCCAAACCTGCTTTCCAGCAGCATCTCCCGCAGGGCATCAACAGCCTCGGTATGGGTCTGGGGGATCACAACCCCCTTGCCTGCGGCCAATCCGTCGGCCTTAACCACAACCGGCATGTCCAGCTTCTCTACATACTCCTTAGCTGCATCGTAATCCGTGAACACTCGGTACTTAGCTGTAGGAATGCGGTACCTTTCCATCAGCTCTTTGGCAAAGGACTTGCTCCCTTCGATCTGAGCCGCCCTTTGGCTGGGGGCAAAGACCGGAATCCCTGCCTCCCTGTAACAGTCAGCCAAGCCTTCCATTAAAGGCTTCTCCGGTCCGATAACAACGAGGCCGATCCGCTCCTTTTTTGACCACTCCACAAGCCTCTGATGCTCGTCCTCTGTATACGGGAGGAGCTCAGCGCATCCTTTCATTCCGGGATTGCCTGGGGCGGCATAGACCCTTTCCACAAGGGGACTAGACGCTATCTTCTCGCAAAGGGCATGTTCACGTCCGCCCCGGCCCACAACCAACACCTTCATGGACCAATTCCCTCCTAATGTTTGAAGTGGCGTGTACCGGTAAACACCATGGCGATTCCATACTGATCCGCCATGTCAATGGAATCCTGATCCCGAATGGACCCTCCTGGTTGAATGATAGCTGTTATCCCTGCCTTGGCAGCCAGTTCAACGGTATCAGGCATGGGGAAGAATGCATCGGAGGCCATTACTGCGCCCTTGGCGTTGCCTTTTGCCTGGCGCAGAGCGATTTCGGCAGCGCCAACTCTGCTCATCTGACCAGCCCCAATGCCAAATGTCATTTCACTTCCATTTACTACGATCGCGTTGGACTTGACATGCCTGCAGACTTTCCAGCCAAACTCCAGTGCCTCCAGTTCCTTTGCGGTTGGCTGCCGCTTGGTGACCACCTTAAGGGCTGCCGGATCGAACTGGCTGTCATCTGCGGTTTGCACCAGCATTCCCCCTGGCAGAACAACATACTGCAGCAGCTGTTCACGTGGGCCTGTCATTTCCAAGGTCAAGAGACGCAGGTTTTTCTTATCCCCGAGGATCTGCAGGGCATCCTCGGAAAAGGATGGGGCAAGAATGATCTCCAGAAATACCTGGTGCAGCCTCTTGGCTGTGATCCCGTCCACTGGGCGGTTAAAAGCTACGATGCCGCCAAAAATGGAGACCGGGTCACCGGCAAAGGCTCTGGTAAAAGCCTCCTCCGCTGAAACTCCTACTCCCACCCCGCAGGGATTCATATGTTTCACAGCTACCGCTGCAGGCTGAGAAAACTCTGCCACTGCAGCCAGGGCTGCGGCAGCATCATTGATGTTGTTGTAGGAAAGCTCCTTGCCCTGGAGCTGCCTGGCCTGGACCAAAGAATGGGCCGGCGCCAATGGAATGCGATAGAAGGCCGCCCTTTGCTGGGGATTCTCCCCGTAGCGCAAATCCTGCTCCTTGCTGTAGGTGAGTGTGATCCGCTCAGGGAACTCTTCGCCTGTCAGCTCTGTGAAATAGCGGGCGATTAACGCATCATAGGCCGCTGTGTGGCGAAAAGCCTTAGCCGCCAGCCTGCGCCTGAGTTCGCTGCTGATTCCCCCCTGTTTCAGCTCTTCCACCACAAGCCCGTAATCCTGCGGCTCAACGACTGCTGTTACGTACTCATGGTTCTTGGCTGCAGAGCGGAGCAGGGCAGGACCGCCGATATCAATGTTCTCGATCGCTTCCTCCACACTGCATCCCTCCCTGCTGACAGCAGCCTCAAAGGGATAGAGGTTGACGCAGACCAGTTCAATCGGTGATATCTCGCGGGTTTGCAAAGTGTAAAGGTGCTCCGGTTTTTCCAGCCTTGCCAAAATTGCACCGTGAATCCGGGGATGCAATGTTTTCACACGCCCGTCGAGAATTTCCGGAAAGCCGGTAACGTTTTCCACTTCAATCACCGGCAGACCCGCCTCCTTGAGCACTTCCGCCGTACCTCCAGTGGAGATCAGCTCAAAATCGAGGGCAGCTAGCTCCTTGGCGAAGTCCGTCAGGCCCTCTTTATCAGATACACTAATTAACGCACGCCTGGCCATTTTTCTTCCTCCTGAAAAATCTGTCTTAGTACCTGCGGATACAGCCTGTGTTCAACAGCATGAATTTTCTGCTCCAAGTCCGCCCTGCCTTCCCCCGGAACTACAGCGATTCGTTCCTGGGCAATGACGGGACCGGTATCGATGCCCTCATCTACGTAGTGGACTGTCACTCCGGTCTCGGCTGCTCCCGCAGCAAGAGCTCTGCCAATTGCGTCCTTGCCGGGAAAATGGGGCAGCAGGGACGGATGAATGTTAATGATCCTGCGGGGGTAGAGCTGCAGGAGTGTGGACCCAATCAGACGCATATAACCGGCTAAGACCAGGTACTCCACACGGCTTTTGGCAAGTTCCTCGGCTATAACCCCTTCATAGTGAGCTTTGTCTCTAAAATCTGCAGGCTCAAAGGCCAAAACAGCAATACCGGCGCTGCGTGCCCTCTGCAGCGCATGACAGTCAGGACGGTCTGACACCACAAGCTTGATTTCCGCCCGCAGCTTACCCTGGCCAATGGCATCTATGAGAGCCTGCAAATTGGATCCATTGCCTGATGCAAAAACCGCGATCCTGGTCACAGCAGGCGAACCCCCTCATCCTCGCTGACTTCCCCAATTTCATAAACCTCTTCACCGAGGCTGCGCAAATCAGCAAGGACTGAGTCCGCATCCCCAGGGCTTACCGCGAGCACCATGCCGATACCCATATTAAACACGTTGTACATCTCCAGATTTGGTATCTCCCCCAGCCTGGCCAGGAGATCAAATACAGGGGGATGTTCCCAGCTGTCCAGCTTGACAGTTGCCCCCAGCCCCTTCGGCAGCATGCGGGGGATGTTTTCAATAAAGCCGCCGCCGGTGATATGGGCCAGGCCTTTAACTCTGCGTTCTTTCAAGAGCGGCAGAAGCGCCTGGACATAGATCCTGGTTGGCTCCAGGAGCTCTTCGCCCCAGGTGCGTCCAAACTCAGGAACGTGGCTCTCCAAAGCAATTCTGTGCCTCTCGAAGAGAACCGCCCGCACTAAAGAAAACCCGTTGCTGTGCAGGCCGCTGGAAGGCAGTCCTAACAGCACGTCCCCAGACACAATGTCCCTTCCATCCAGAAGGTTTTCCCTCTCGCAGGCTCCCACTGCGAACCCCGCCACATCATATTCATCTTCAGCGTAAAGGCCGGGCATTTCCGCAGTTTCCCCTCCGATTAAAGCGCAGCCTGCCTGAAGGCAGCCTTCAGCAATCCCTGCCACAACGGCTTCCGTCCTGGCAGGATCGTTCTTCCCGCAGGCGATATAATCCAGGAAGAAGAGGGGTTCGGCTCCTTGAACCAATACATCGTTTACACACATAGCCACAGCGTCGATGCCGATGGTATCATGCTTATCCAGCATAAAGGCAATCATGATTTTCGTGCCCACCCCGTCGGTACCTGAAACCAGGACAGGATGCCTGTATCCTAAAGCTCCCAGGTCAAAAAGGCCGCCAAAGCCCCCGACGCCTCCCAGCACACCTTCACGTTCCGTCCTTTGAATATGCTTCTTTATCCTTGCTACCGTCTCATAGCCGGATTCCAGGTTAACCCCGGCCTTCCTGTAAGCTTCAGACATCTGCTTCAACCTCCCTGGCAGGATACTCCCCGGTAAAGCAGGCCATACACAAGCCGCACTGAAAGACCCTTTGGGTTCTTTCTACGCTCAAAAAACCCAGGGAGTCTGCGTTCATCATTTGGCGGAGCTCTTCCACACTGTGGTTGGCAGCGGCAAGTTCATCTGTGCTGAGGGTATCCATGCCGTAATAACAGGGGTACTGAATGGTGGGCGAAGCAATCAGGACGTGTACCTCGCGGGCCCCCGCCTCCCTCAGCAGAGTAGTGATCCTGCGGCCGGTGGTGCCCCGAACCAGGGAGTCATCCACCATCACCACCCGTTTGCCCTCTACCACTCCTCGAACTGCAGACAGCTTCAGCTTCACGCCCTGCTCCCTCAGGCTCTGGGAGGGTTCAATGAAAGTGCGTCCGACATAACGGCTCTTGATCAGCCCCAGCTCATAGGGAAGGCCTGCGGCCTCTGCGTAGCCGATGGCCGCCGACAGGCTGGAATCCGGAACCCCTGTAACCACATCGGCATCAATGGGAAATTCCGCTGCCAGGGCCTTGCCCAGCTTCTTGCGGGCTGTGTGAACGTTCAGCCCCCGCAGGTTGCTGTCGGGCCTGGAAAAGTAGACGTACTCCATGGTGCAGAGCGCTTCCTGCTCAGAACTGGCAAAGCTCCGGCTGTGCACGCCCTCAGCGTCGATTATAATCAGCTCACCTGGCTCCACATCGCGCAAGTGCTCTGCCCCAATGAGGTCAAAGGCGCAGGTCTCCGAGGACACTACATAGCCCTCACCCAGTCTGCCTAGGGACAAGGGTTTAATTCCGTGGGGGTCCAAAGCAGCATAGAGGGCGTCCTCTTTCAGCATAACAAAGGCATAGGCCCCGGCAAGCTTGGCTAAAGCATCCATCAGGCGCTCTGGCAGGGGACCCTTCCTTCCCCGTTTTGTCAAATGGGCCAGAATCTCCGCATCTGCAGCTGTTTGGAAGATGCTCCCCTCTTCTTCGAGCATACCCCGCAAAGCCCTGGCATTGGTAAGATTGCCGTTATGGGCGATGGCAAAGTCTCCGCTCTGTGAGCGGAACAACAGTGGCTGTACATTCTCAAAGCCGTTTACACCGCCTGCCGAATAGCGGACATGGCCAATCGCCGCCCGTCCGTGAAGTCTGTCCATGGACTCTGCACTGAAAACCTCAGTGACCAGGCCCTGCCCCTTGCGAATGCGCAGAGTCTCCCCATCTGAGGCCACAATGCCGGCTCCTTCCTGCCCCCGGTGTTGGAGGCTGTGGAGGGCATAGTAGGCAATCTGGGACGCTCTCGGGTGGTTCCACACTCCAAACACGCCGCACGCTTCATTGAGTCCCCTTAACTCAGCAAGCATGGCAGTGCTCCTTTCCAGGCCTGGTTCAGCTGTTCAACGGATATCTCCAAAGAGGATCCCCCTGGGGACGAAATGGCCAAAATTGGCTCTTCGGTAACCTGTCCCAACAGCCTGGCCTCAACTATGCCTTCAAACAGGCTGCGCTGCTCGGGGGCCACCGACAGCAGAAAGCGGGACTGGGATTCGCTGAAGAGTTCAGTTACCAAGTCTTCGCCGAGAACGAGGGATGCACCAAGCTCCCCTGAAGCCAAACACTCAGCTAGTGCTGCAGCCAGGCCCCCTTCTGAAAGGTCGGCGGCAGACTGCACCAGTCCTGCACGAATGGCCGCGCTGACCTGTTCCTGCAGCCTCTTTTCCAGATCCAGATCCAACTCGGGGGGACGGCCTGATACTTCACCGCAGAGCATCTTCTGCAGCTCGCTTCCGCCAAATTCCGCCTTAGTGCGGCCCACCAGATAGATTAGGTCACCTGCCTGTTTGAAATCCTTGGTCGTAATCAGGGAGACGTCCTCTACCAGGCCTGCCATTCCAATAATGGGGGTCGGGTAAATCGCTTCACCGTCTGTTTCATTGGATAGGGACACGTTGCCGCCGATAACCGGCGTATCCAGCACTCTGCAGGCCTCGCTGATGCCTTCTACTGAACGCTCTATCTGCCAAAAGACTTCCGGGTTGTAGGGGCTGCCGAAATTGAGTCCGTCGGTGACCGCAAGGGGCCTTCCGCCTGAGCAGATGATATTGCGTGCCGCTTCGGCCACTGCAGCAGCTCCTCCCACATAAGGATCCAGGTAGATATAGCGAGAGTTGCAGTCAGTAGTCAGAGCCAAAGCTTTGTCGGTGCCGGGAATGGCCACAACTGCCGCATTCGAGCCGGGCCCCAGCAGAGTCTCCTCATTCTGTGCAAACTGCTCGTACACCCAGGCCTTGCTGGCCACAGTCGGGCTTTGCAGCAGCTGCAAAAAGACACTCTTTAGATCACTAACCTCGGGAACGTAAGCGTCCATGGCCTGAAACTCACGGTAATAGGCTGGTTCTGCCGAGGTACGCTGGTAAACCGGAGCATCGTCAACCAGAGCTGCCACCGGCACTTCCGCCTTCAGCTCACCCCGGTGCCAGAGGCGCAGCTTCTGATCATCCGTCACAGCGCCCACGACACAGGCCTGGATACCGTGCTTTTTGAAGATGTCGATGAGTTCCTGTTCGCGCCCTCTTTCTGCTACAAGCAGCATCCGCTCCTGGGATTCTGACAGCATCATCTCATAGGCCGTCATGTTCTCTTCGCTTTGCGGAACCAGATCCAGCTGCAGTTCAATGCCTGTCCCGGCTTTGCTGGCCATCTCCGCTGAAGAGCTTGTCAGCCCGGCTGCACCCATATCCTGAATCCCCACCAGCGCAGACGATTTTACAGCTTCCAAACAGCCTGCCATCAGGCGTTTGCCTATCTCAGGATAGCCCACCTGTAAAGCAACGGGCTCCTGCTCTGTCTCGCTGTCAAACTCCGCTGAGGCAAAGGTGGCGCCATGGATACCGTCACGGCCGGTGGGGGCTCCGGCATAGATTACGGGGTTCCCCGGCCCCGCCGCTAACCCTTTGCGGATCCCTTCGTGCTCCACCAGACCTACTGCCATGGCGTTTACCAGGGGATTCTGCTCGTAGCAGGGGTCAAACTGAACCTCGCCCCCTACTGTCGGGACCCCGATGGTGTTGCCGTAGCCTGCAATTCCGGCTACTATTTCTCGGAACAGATATTCAGTCCGTTCTCCCTCAAGCTCCCCCAGACGCAGGGAGTTGAGAACTGCGATGGGCTTGGCGCCCATGGAGAAAACATCCCGGAGAATGCCGCCCACGCCTGTGGCTGCTCCTTGATAAGGTTCCACCGCCGATGGATGGTTGTGGCTTTCAATCTTAAACACCACAGCCTGTCCATGACCTATATCCACTGCGCCTGCCCCTTCCCCGGGCCCCTGAAGCACCTTCGGCCCATGGGTGGGCAGCTTCTTCAATACAGACTTGGAATTTTTGTAGCTGCAGTGCTCCGACCAGAGGACCGAAAACAAGCCTGTCTCAGTATAGTTGGGCAAACGCCCCAGCAGTTTTTCAATGCGCTTATACTCCTCATCTGTCAGTCCCATCTCTGCATACAGCCTGTCCGCTTTAATCTGCTCTGCCCGTGGCTCAAATTCCCTCTCCATGGCTCGACCCCCTTATAATCCTAGACGTGCAAAGATCATGTCCACATGCTTCAGGTGATAATTGTAATCAAAACAGGCCCTGACCGCTTCCTCCGACAAGAATTTCCTGACTTCAGGCGACGCCAAAAGCAGATCTAAGAGCGGACTCTGCGTCCGCCAGGCTTCCATGGCTATGGGCTGCACAATCCCATAAGCCTCTTCCCTGGTCAATCCCTGATCTATCAAGGCCAGCAGCACCTGCTGGGAAAACACCAAACCCAGGGAACGGTCCATATTCCTTTGCATCATCTCTGGGAAAACAGTCAGTTCTTCAATGATCTTGGAAAAACGGTTGAGCATGTAATTAAGCAGGATGGTTGCATCAGGAATGATGATGCGCTCAACTGAGGAATGGGAGATATCCCGTTCATGCCAGAGAGGGACATTTTCATAGGCTGAAACCATATAGCCCCGCATGACCCGGGCAAGGCCCGACACATTTTCCGACCCGATGGGATTGCGCTTGTGGGGCATGGCCGAGGACCCTGTCTGTCCCGGTGAAAAATACTCTTCAACTTCCCGCACTTCACTCTTTTGCAGGGCGCGGATTTCAGTCGCAAACTTCTCCAAAGAGGTGGCGATGAGGGCCAGGGTGCTGAGATATTCTGCGTGGCGGTCACGCTGGAGGGTTTGGGTGGAGATGGGTGCCGCTGCAAGTCCAAGCTTTTCGCAGACATAGGTTTCTACAAAGGGATCGATATTGGCGTATGTTCCAACTGCCCCAGAGATCTTGCCAACTTCGATATTTTGCGCGGCTGCTGCAAAGCGTGCCTGGTTGCGTTCCATTTCCGCGTACCATAAAGCCAGCTTAAGGCCGAAGGTAGTAGGCTCAGCATGGACCCCGTGGGTCCTGCCCATCATAATCGTGTACTTGTGCTCCTGGGCCTTCTTCTTTAGGACCTCCCTGAAGTTCTCCAAATCTCGGCGCAGAATCCCGTTAGCCTGCTTAATCAGGTACGAGTTGGCGGTATCCACCACATCGGTGGAGGTCAGGCCGTAGTGTACCCATTTGCGTTCCTCCTCCAGGGACTCTGAAACTGAGCGGGTAAAGGCAACTACATCATGGCGGGTCTGCTTTTCGATCTCCCTGATCCGGTCCAAGTTAAAACTAGCGTTGGCTCGGATTTTTTCCACATCCTCCCTGGGGATAACCCCCAGCTCCGCCCAGGCTTCACAGGCAAGGATTTCCACCTCAAGCCAGGCTCGAAAGCGGTTTTCAGCGGTCCAAACCGCCTGCATCTCAGGGCGGGTATAGCGCTCAATCATAGATTTCACTCCTCATCCAGCATGGCATTGCTTTCCTGCACGCGCTGGGCCATTTTCTTTCTCTCTTCCGCTAAACGCTGGGCCAGCTCCTCATCGCTGAGGGCTAAGATCGCAGCGGCGAACCAGCCCGCATTCGCTGCTCCAGCATCTCCAACGGCCAGGGAGGCTACGGGAATGCCGCCAGGCATCTGAACAGTGGAAAGCAGGGCATCAAGTCCGCTGAAAGGCCCGCCCTGCATGGGGACGCCAAGCACAGGCAAAGTGGTGTTCGCTGCCAAGATGCCGGCAAGGTGGGCTGCCAGCCCAGCCCCGGCAATAATGACCTTGAGGCCCCGTTGCTTTGCTTCCCTGGCATACTGAAAGGCCAAGTCCGGCGTCCGATGGCCCGAGATTACCTGTTTCTCGTAGGCAATGCCCAGTTCATCCAGGACACTGCATGTTCTTTTCATAGTCTTCCAGTCTGAGGCACTGCCCATCACAACTCCTACTCTAACCTCCACAGTCCAACCTCCTGTCCTGTCTCAAAAAAGAAACTCCGGGCAAACTCTTTCCCTTAAGGGAAAGCTGTCTGCCCGGAGCGCGGGATCTGTGACTTTCCCCCATAGTCCAGAGATTTACGGTCTCCGGGTAGAAACTTGCGGGCCATATTCCCGCGATTATATAGGGGCTGCATTCTTCAATTCTCACTTACATTCTAACAATGTCCACGGTTATTGTCAACGAAAGTCCGAATGTTTTTGTCGTGAACACAACAATCATTCGGATATTGGGTCATACGCCCCTAAAACTGGCGATCTGTGCCTGAAGCTCGTGGGCCAGACTGGCCAGCCGCTCAGAATCGTCTGCCAGGCTGTCCACAATGGCCGACTGCTCCTCGGTTGCAGATGCAATCTCCTCACTGCCGGTACCTACGTCGGAAGCTGCATGGGCGATTTCATCAACCTGCAGCGCCACCTCCTGGAACACCTTGGTGATATCCACAAAGGTGCTGCCGGTAAGATCGATCTGACGATCTACCCGTTCCACACTGGCATCCGCCTTTTCCATCCGTCCGATAGTTTCCTGGGTGCCTTGGAGAATCTGCTGGATCAGCTGGGCAATTTCCCCTGAGGCCTGGCCGGACTGCTCGGCCAGTCTGCGCACTTCTTCCGCCACCACGGCAAAGCCCCGTCCGTTCTCTCCAGCCCGGGCCGCTTCAATGGCAGCGTTCAGCGCCAGCAAGTTGGTCTGGTCACTGATTTCGGTGATCAAATCCACAATAGCGCCGATCTTTTTGGACTGCTCTGCCAGGACATTGACTGCCTCCGTCAGGTTCTGCACATCCGTCCTGGCGCTGGCCACATCTTTGACTGCCTCCCGGAGCATATCAAGCCCGCGCTCAAGCTCGTCTACGGCATGGGTTGAGTTCTGCCGCATGGACTTTACGTTCTCGGCCATGCTCACAGAAGTGCTGGCGAACTCATTGGAAGTACTCGCCACTTCAGCAATGGCCGCCCCTGCTTCATTGGCCATCTGGGAGAGATGCTGCGAGAGGGAATTGACGTCTTCACCCATTTTCCGGATTCCCTGCACGAGCTTACGCAGACCGCCAACCATCTGTTCCAGCGAAGCGGAAAGTTCCCCCACCTCATCCCTGGATTTGATCGACCAGCGGACCCCCAAGTCCCCGGCTCCGATTTTTTGCGCTGCATTCTTCAAGATACCTAATGGTTTGGTAATGCTCCTGGTCACTGCAGCAGCTATGACCACGCTTAATACGATAGCTACGCCCAGGATAACAAGGGAGTAGAACAGGATGTTGGAGATGAGCTGCTTGGTCTCTGCACTGATGCGGCCCACCTCTGCATGAAGCTCAGCCCGGGTATGCTCGAGGACCGAAACTGTCTGGGAAAGACTCGGTATGGTCAGGTCGTAGTAAGCTCCTTCGGCGCCTGGTAGATCGCCCTGCATCAAATGCTCTTCGATGGCATGGGCCGACTTGTGCAGCTGTTCATGGGCTGCCAGGAGCGCATCGAATTTCCCGGATAAAGAAGGATAGCGCCCTATGAACTCGGCAAAATCTCCGCTGCCAAGCCAGCGCCCCAAATTGCACTTGGTGGGATCCATTTCGATGCTGACAGAATGTGTGGCGCCGGAGATTAGGTACTCCTGGAGCTCCATCACCCAGGCCCGGTGTTCGATCTCCCGCTGCCCGAGGGTCGTGCGGAGCTCCTCTATCTCCCGGGCTTCTTCCCACTGCCGCTGAATGACCAGAATTCCGACCATAGTCGCGCCGCTAGTGACTGCAATCACTAAGACTAGAACAAGAAAGCTCAATCCCAACTTTCTGCCGATCGACAGCTTGAAAGACTTCATGCTCTACCTCCTATATTTGGCAACAATTATCATTAAGATTCGACATCAGGATAACAATTCCTTCGAGTAATGTGGAAAAAGCAGGCAATATTTCAAGCTTTAGGGGAACAAGTCGAGACCGAGATTGATGCCGATTCTAAAGGAGGGGCTAAAGACGCTCGCTGTGGGAAAGATAGCATCCACAACTGCTTCCACCGGTATGGACATCCGATTTGTGGCCCGGTACTGGGTGCCTGCGGTAAAGCGCAGGACAAAGCCCTTTTGCGCCTCGAAATTATCTAATGGCGTCACATAGCCCACGCCGGTTCCCAAGTAGCCTGCGCTGGAACGCTGCACGCCGCTGAAGGAGACAAAAAGCTCCCGGGAGGGATCAAAGTCCAGATCAATCGTCATCAGGCCATTGGTCAACATGGAGCCGAAAAAGGAAGAGATCAGCCCGAGGGGATTGGAGCCCTCTGTGGGCAGAGTCTCTTCGGGAGGCACCAGCGTTGGCGAGGTTGACTGGCTGCCTTTCTGGTCAATGGTAGGGGTGAGCCGCAAGCCAATGCGCACCGGGAATCGCTCCTGGTCACCTCGCTTGGTGAGGAGGGTGCCCGCCCGCAGGCCAAAGGTCGGCGGCAGGACGGTAACCGTCATCGTCGCCGGCGATCCGGACCGGGTTGTGCGGCTGATGGCCCGCACTGTAATGGTGGATGTGCCCGGCTGCAGTCCGGTGACCACGCCGTTTTCATCCACGGAGACCTTGGCTTCGTCACTTGAGAAAAACAGAAATTGAGGATTGGCGATGGGCCTGCCCATAGCATCCAGGGCATAGACCGTAATCTGCTTGGACTGGCCGAGGTTGAGCCGCACCTGTCCTGGAACTGCAAAGACCTGCTCAACGCTTCGCTCGATTACCTGTACATCCGCGGGGAACAAATCCGTAACCAGCCCGTCCACAAGGTTAGGGGCATCGGCAAGCCGCGGTGCGGAGCTCATGGCAGAACCCACCAGCTGCACCTGGCCCTGCTGCAGCTCAAAGCGCTGCACCCCGATAACCGCAGTATTCTGCAACATTGTAATGCTGCCTGTGATCACCTGATCTGCAAGTCCCGAATCTAAAACAGCTCCGGCGCGGTCCCAGGCAGAGGCATCGTAGGCAAAGCCGAAACTGTCAAGTTCCCTGCTTAAAGAGATGCTGTTCTCCACCTCGAACTCCCCGTATTGCACCAGCCTGGCCGCGATGCCCTGGGACATCACCCGGGACAGGTTGGTCAAATCAGTTCCTTCAATACTTAGAGTGTCAATATATCTGCCCTGATCATCGAGGGCCAAGAAATCCAAAACAACAATCTTTTCCCTGTCCAGGCCGGCCAAGGCGCGCCCGCCGGCTGCACCCAGTGCCAGGACAAGCAGCAGCAACACCAGCATGGGTTTTTTCACTTTTCTCATGACTTACTCTCCTTCAAATCCTGGCCTACAGCCAAGAACAATTAGCGCACGCCGCCGCCTCCGCCGCCGAAGCCTCCGCCCCCGCCGCCGGAAAAGCCGCCCCCTGTTCCTCCGCTTCCCTGGGGCATGGCGACCCTGGTTACAGATTCGCCGACCTTGTTCGTCATGCGGCTGATGCGGCTGAAACCGCCCATGTGATAATAAATAAACCAATTCGAGCCAAACCGGTAGTTCTCATCCTGCAGGTTGGGGAAGCGAACTTCCAGCTCCTTCAGCATCTGGTCTGCAACCCCCAGGCTGACGGCATAAGGCAGGTACTCTTCCCAGATGCCTAAGGAACCCACTCTGGCGGTGTCTACCCTGGAGAACTCCCGCAAGTAACGGCGAAATGCCCTCCACTTCCTGTACTCCTCTTCCCCTTGTTCGGTGCGGCGAGTCGCGGCGCTGACCACAACTATGAAAACGATAAAGGACATGATCATGGCGACAACTCCAGCCGACAAAAGATCCAGGGCCAGGCAGAAAATGCTCAGGAGAAAAAGGCCGATGGTTGGAATCAGCCACCACAGCGCCTTTTTCGCCTCCGCGTCGTAGAAATTGCGGACCTTGGAGGCTTCTTGAACTTCCTTGCCCCACTGAGTCCAGGACTCTGCGACTTCCTTGGCGTGCTCCTTGGCATATGCCTGAAACTCCTCCAGGGTCACTTCCTGCCCTTGGGCAAACAATAGATCCAGCGCCTTCTGTTCATAGGGCGTTAAGCTGCCTGCATCAGGAGGAAGGTCGCTGTTAAGGGTGAATCTGTAACTTTCGTCATCCTTCCCCGCTCCCCGGAGACCTGTAATCTCCTCAATCTTGAGATATCCCCGCCTGGCTAGATCCAACAGGGTGGCAGTAAAGTCTGCGCCCGAGATGTGGCCTCGGTACAGAATCGCCATTTCCGCCGGAGGATAATGGGCCGGCAGCTCCTTATAATAACGTTCTTGAAAAGCCTGGTTTTTTAGTCTGTACTGACGCCGGACTGCGACCGTTAAGAGCACGGCTACTACAAAAAAGGCTGCTGCCAGGTACGGATCCAGCGCCTTGCGCCTCTGCAGACTCTCCAGGCGCTCCTGGGCGAGCCTGCGGCTCTCGGCCTTAGCCTCTTCCTTGCCCTGCTCCTCGGCGAAAATCGCCTCGAGGCGATCCTCCCCCGTGGTTCTCCTTCCGAGGGGAACCAGCGAGTTGGGAAAGACTGCCCGGCCTTCCACGAAGGTTTTTGCCGGCAGGTTATCCACTTCCCACACAATTCTGTTCGGTGATTCTATGGTCACCACTCCATGAAGGGGTCCGTGGCCCCAGGCTGCAACCTCATCGGCCTCAGCACCAAAGGGCAGGGACAGGACAATCCGAACATGATCCCGCGGCTGATCCCAGCGTTCGCCGACAAACTGATAGTAGAACTCCGCCACATCATTATGCTTCAGAATTGCGTTGTGCACTACATAGCTGACCTCAAAACGGCGGATTTCATCCGTGGCTGAAAAACTCCAGTCCACATAGACTTCGTCTGCCGATTCCCGCACAAAGTAGGTGCCTGCCGGTCCGGGGGAGTCACTGTCCAAGCGTTCGTAGTCAGCTCCTCCCTCAGAGACAACGATATTGCTGAGTTCAATGCCTCCACTGGTATCGATCCACTGGTACATGCCGGAGAAAGTACCGTCGAACTTCACGGTATGGGTCTCTGTCACCCGCACCAAGCCGTCGGCGCCCACCCTGGCATCGATCTCCAGGTCCAAAAAACGATGGCTGCGGGCAAATGCCGGCAAGCCGGAAACGATAACCAAAAACACAACGAGGGACAGACAAAGCAAGCGTTTCATCACTGAGACCCCCTCAAAATAGCATATCTTACTGCTTTCGCTAATTCTCCTCCGATTCCTGCAGAAGTTACTGGCAGCAAAAAAGCGCGAAGCAACTGCTGGCTGCTTCGCGCTCCTGGCCTTCTCCAGGCTATCCTTTTACCGCACCGCCCATCAGGCCCCTGACAAAGTATTTCTGCAAAGCCAGGAACACGATTAGGGGCACTGTCATGGAAATGAAAGCCGCGGCTGTCAGTAAGTGCCAGTCCTGCCCATGGGAGCCCACCAGGCTGGAAAGGCGCATGGTCAGCGGTGCAACAGATTGGTGGCCGCCAAGGTAGATCAGGGCTACTAACAGATCATTCCACACCGCCAAAAACTGGAAGATCACCAGGGAGGCCAAAGCCGGAACTGATAGCGGTATGGCCAGCCGGATGAAGGTAGTCCAAATCGAAGCCCCGTCAATGTGGGCGGCCTCAAAGAGCTCATCGGGCAGAGATTGGAAAAATGTATGGAGCATGAAAATGGAAAAGGGCAAGCCGTACCCTGTGTGCACCAGCCACAGCCCGCCGAAGGTTCCTGAGAGGCTGAGCTTGTTATAAAGGCGCAGGACAGGAACAAAGGTCATCTGGGTCGGCACTACAAGCATCATAACAATCAGTGCATAGAAAAACCCGCGGCCCTGGAAGTTCAGCTTCGACAAGCCAAAGGCCGCTAACGCTGCGAAGAATACAGGAATCACCGTTCCGCCAATGGCGATGATAAAGCTGTTGCGGAAGGCGATGAGCATCCCTCCGGAAGAAAGTACGTTTTTGTAGTTTTCAACCGTATACTGCGTAAACTTCAACGGGCTGGAAAGGGCCGTCCACCAGCCGGTATAGGCTACGTCGCTGGCAGGCCTGAAGGAAGTTATTAAAAGGCCCAGGGTAGGAACAAACCAGATAACTATCGCGGCGATCACGACAATATTTACTACAAGGCGGGGGAGTTTTCTTTTCAGTTTTTGCCAGTTCACAGTTAACCCTCCCTCAACTTCTGACGAATGTTCGCATACATGATCGGCACAATCATTAGAAACAGGATCACTGCAATAGCACTTGCCCTGCCGGTGTTGGAAAACTGGAACATTTCCTTGAACATGCGGTTGGCAATTACTTCTGTGCCATAGTTGCCATTCGTCATTACGTAAATGATGTCGAAAATCTTGAGCACATTGACCAGCATTGTGGAGACCACCATCGTTAAGGCGGGCTTAAGTTCCGGAATGGTAATATGCCTAAAGACCTGAAGGCTGTTGGCCCCGTCCACCTGGGCAGCTTCTGTTAGTTCCTTGGGAATCCCTTTATAAGCTGCGGAAAGGATAACCATGCAGTATCCCGTCCAAATCCACAGCCCAACTGCAATCAGGGCAAAATTGTTCAGCGGACTCTCCAGGAGCCAGCCCTTGGGCTCAAAGCCGAAAATCATCAGAATCTGGTTTAAAAGGCCGATCTGTTCCGATCCCGGCGGCTTGTAGGTGTACATGAACTTCCAAACCACACCTGCACCTACAAAGGAGATGGCCATCGGCATAAAGATGATTGATTTGGCAAAGCTCTCATACTTAACCTTGTCAACTAAAATAGCAAACAGCAGACCTAGGCCTACGGTGCCTGCGGTAAAGAAAACCAGCCAGATCAAGTTATTCCTGAACGCCGTCAGCATGGGCGCTGAGGTAAACACAAACTTGTAGTTGGCTAAACCGACAAAAGCCTCTGAACGCCTGTCCATGAAGCTTAGGTAGATGGTTTGCAGTGCGGGATACACTTGAAAAATTGTGAGGAAAAAAACCGCCGGGCCCACATAAAGCAGCGGGGTCAAGCCACCTGTTTTCCGCCTCATCACCATTCCCCTTTCTCCGAAAAAGGCACGCCCTAATAAGTTAGGGCGCGCCATAGACTGCTGTGATACTGGAATTCTAGTAGCTGTCTGCCGCTACATTCTCGATGAACTCCAGGACATCAGACAAATCATCGCCGCCAACATACATGAGAACGCCTTCCCAGAATGCGCCGGAACCAACTGCCGCCGCCATGGAGTCAGACCCGTCAAATCTGAAGACGTCGGCTTCGTTGAGGAGTCTTGCCATGTCCCGTGTCAAATCATCTGGATAAGCAGCGGGATCAATCTTGTTGTTGGTACCAAGCTTGCCGAGCCTGTTGGCCCAAATTTCCTGAGCTTCGGGGCTGGCCAGGAAGTTCATGAACGCTGCAGCTTCAGGCGTATCGTTGAACTGCCCGATCATGTCGCCTGCACCGAGCATGGGGTTGCCATGTTCAGGCTTGATCATGGGGAATCCGAAAAAGGCTACATCTTCACCGATCACCACGTCAGGATTGGCATCCTGGATGAAACTGGTGACAAAGCTGGCCTGGCGATGCATCATCGCACGGGGAGGATCGGTAAAGAGTTCTGCCACGGAGTCGCCGAAGTTTGTGGACAGCACAGTTACAGGTCCGCCGTAGACATAGTCGCTGTTTCTGGCAATCTTGCCGAAAATCTCAAAGGCTTCCTGAACCCTCTCATCTGTCCAGGGAATCTCATGGTTTACCCATTGATCATAGACTTCTGGACCGGCTGTGCGCAGCATAATATCTTCGATCCAGTCGGTTGCCGGCCAGCCGCTGGCAGCTCCGGATTCCAGGCCGATGGCCCAGGGAGTGTCACCGTTGGCTACCATCTGATCCATCAAAGCTTCCATCTCTTCCCAAGTGGCAGGAACCTCATAACCCTTTTCTGCAAAGACATCAGGGCGATACCAGACTAAGCTCTTGATGTCGGCAGCAAAGGTCAGGGCATAGAGACCGTCCTGGTAAGTACCGAGTTCGATCCAGGCATCATTGTAGTCTTCTGCCAGCACTTTCGCATCCAGAACATTGTTCAGATCGATTAATGCACCCTGTTCAACATACTCCTTCATTGCTCCGGGGCCGGGAAGTGCCGCAACATCAGGAGGATTGCCGGCTGCAATGCGGGTCTGCAGCAAGGTGGGCAAGTCACGTGTACCTTCGAACTGCACAGTTATACCGGTCTTGGCAGTAAAGGCATCCATGACTTCCTGAAATGCCTCCAGTTCTTGGCCACCCCACACGCCCATCATGGTTACGACACCCTCTGCGGACGCTCCCAAAGAAAGAGCTAACACGAGCAACAGACTAACTAACAACACACGCCTCTTCATCACAAGAACCTCCTTAGTTTTCTAAAATGTAACCGGTTGCATTTTTTGGATCATAAAAAATGACTGATCTAAATATTAGCCATTCACCGCTTAACTCCTCTTTATTTTTTCTCTTTTTTTCGCCAGTTTAGAACAGCGCTAAGAGAATTGGAAGCAACACGAAACTGAGCAGGGTAGGAACAACTACCCCCATGGCCGCCAGCTCCTCATCGGCATTAAAACTGGCTGCCACCAGCGCTGTAGTGACAAGGGGCGGCATGGAAAGCATAAGGAGCATGATTGTCCTCAGCTCAGGAGCCAACTTGAGAAAGGGCAGGAAAACCAGTCCCGCCAGGGGACTGAGCAGCAAACGGTGGACGGCAACGCCCCAGACCTCAGCCCGCAGCCTAAAGCGTTTTTCAAACAGACTGACTACCAGCGCACCAATAATCAGCATGGCAGAACCCACTGTAATGTTGCCAATAATCTCCAACGCCCGGTAAATAGGCGTGGGCACTGAGACCCCGGCGAGGCCCAACACAAGGCCGAGGACCAAGGCGACAATGTTGGGGTTAACCAGACGCTTGAAACTGAGCCTCTTGCCGGAGCGGAAGTGGGAAACCCCGTAGCTCCAGTAGAAGAGTCCTGCCCCAAGCTCAAACAGTACCGCATAAACCACATAGGGCGTCCCGAAAAGAACCGAAATAATCGGCACCGGCAAAAAAACATTGTTCCCGTTGGTGCAGAGAATCTGATAGGTTCCGTAGGTCATGCCCCGCATAGAAAAAATCCTGCTGCTGTAGTGGGCGGTAAGAGCCAGAACAATGGATACGGCCAGCCCCACTGCGGTAAAGACCCACCCCTGCCTCCAGGTGGGAAGATCAATGTTGCTGTACATGGATACAAAGAGCATTGCAGGAAAAGTGACCTTAACCACCAGGCGGCTCAGTCTGCGCACAAAGTCCAGATCCAGGACTTTGGCACTGTACAAAACGCCCCCCAGGGCGATCAGGAGAGTTAACATGATAAAGGGTTCCAGAATTTGCAGCACTGCATTTCCTCCGATTCTCTTAAGAAGTATTGGCTTTTTAATTCCCTTTGTCGCACTGCTTGTCCTGCTTGCAGCTCTGCCCGGCGCGCCTTTTTGTTCCAGCGAACACGAAACACGCCGCGCTGCGGCAGGTATTTGCCTAGGAAAGACGAATTTACCATACAATTAGCTTGTGAGTTAGGAGTGATTGGGTGTCAAAATATGAGCGGTTTATAATCTATCCACTTTTGTTCATCGCCCTGTTCTGTGCAGTCACGGGCGTGAACGTAGTAAGTGCTACTCAGCAGGTTTTTGATAAGATTGTCGCTCG
>JAAYSR010000038.1 GCA_012518325.1 Bacillota bacterium | reverse complement strand
GATGACCAGCAGCGGAGCTCCCTCAATAACCTCCAGCTTTTCTGCCATGTCCGGCTTGGCAATCGCCGCTGTGATGCGCATTTCTGAATAGGCGAGAATTACTCCGCGTTTTTGCAGATAGGAAAAGAGACTCTGCCCCATGTATTCCAGCTGGAACTCCGGCCCCAGGATGTGCATGGGAATATAGTCTACCGAGACCATCAGCGGCTTGCCGTCAGCAGTGCGGGTTCTTTCGAGGACGCCCAGCATCGCAATGTCCTGCCTAAAGATCTTAGTGTGGGCAGGGCGCGTTTTCTCCCAATGAAAGTTAACGCTGCTTGTTCCGGGTGTGAAGCCGTATCTGGAGACATACTCCGTGTAGGAATCAAGCCTTTCCATACCCTGTCCAATGGGTATTTTCTGCTCGTGGGTCAAAATAGTGCCTAGACCCTGGACACGTCTGAGCATCCCTTGCTTTTCCAGTGCACTGAGGGCTTCACGAATTGTGGCGCGGCTTACCCCCAGCATCTTGGCGAGCTTTTCTTCCGACGGCAGCCGCTCCTCTTGCGAAAACACCCCGTTTGTAATTTCTTCTGTCAACAGCTGAGCCACTCGCAAGTAGAGCGGTCGCTTCTCGACCTTAATTTTCAACTCATTCTGCATTGTCGTTCTCCTCCAATGCTGTAAACTTAGCGTCCTCCCATGCCGGACAGGGCCATGCCGCTGATAAAGGTTCTCTGCGCCAGTACAAACAGTATCAGGACCGGCAGCAGTGCCAGTACTGAACCTGACATCAGCAATGTCCATTGTGTATTGTATTGGCCTTGCAGCGTCCGAAGTCCTACCGTCAGGGTGTTCATCTCCACACTGTTGATCACAATCAGGGGCCAAATAAAGCTGTTCCACTGCCCCAGCCAGGTAAAGACGGTCAGGCTGGAAAGGGCCGGCTTGGACAGGGGCAGGATCACATGGCGGTAGATGCCAAAGTAGCTACAGCCGTCAATCTTGGCCGCATCTTCCAAGTCAGCCGGCAGTGTTGAGAAAAACTGCCTGAGCAGAAAGGTGCCGAAGGCGCTGAAGGCATTAGGCAAAATAAGGGCTTGGTAGGTATCAATCCAGCCTAAAATGCGGAGCAGGATGAAGTTGGGGATAATGGTCACCTGCCCAGGGATCATTAAGGTGGCCAGATAGCCTAAGAAAAGGGTGTCCCGTCCCGGGAATCTCAAACGGGCAAAGGCATAGCCTGCAAAGGAGCAGGTGACAAGCTGCAGGATTGTCACACTGGCCGAAGTGATGATGCTGTTCCAGTAAAACCTGCTGAAGGGCAGCACCTCAAAAATCCGCTTATAATTATCCGTGACAACAGGATTGGGGATTAACTGCAGCTGCAAACCAAAGACAGCCTTCGGCTCCTTAAAGGACGTCGACAACATCCAGAGGAAGGGAAGGAGCATTATTATCGAGGCGGCCAGGATGGACAGAAAGAGTACCGCGCGCCCTAGGTTTTCTACATTCAGTCGCTTCTTCATGAAAACCAACCCTTTCACCTTAGATGTCATAGTTCACCCAGTTTTTCTGGTTACGGAACTGGAAGAGGGTGATGGCAAAGATAACTATAAAGAGGAACCAGGCAATTGCCGCTGCGTAACCCATGCGGAAAAACTGGAAGGCATTGCGGTAAATGTGATAGACAATGGTGTTGGTGGCATTGGCCGGTCCGCCCTCGGTCATGATTACCGCCAGATCAAAGATCTGGAAGGAGGAAATTGTGGTCATAACCAGCACCAGAAAGGTCGTGGGGGAGAGCATCGGCAGCGTAATTTTCCAGAAGCTCTTCCAGGAAGTGGCACCGTCAATCTTGGCAGCCTCGTACAACTGCGCCGGAATTCCCTGCAGGCCTGCCAGGAAAATGACCATGTTCATCCCAATACCCTGCCAGATGCTGACAATCATCAGGGCGGGAAGGGCCCACTGGGTGCTGGTCAGCCAGCGGGGCGGGCTGGCGACGCCGAGAATCCAGAGGATGTTGTTGAGCGGTCCAAAGTCCGCGTGGAAGATCCATTGCCAGACCAGGGCAACCGCGACGCTGGACGACACCACAGGCATGAAAAACGCTGTGCGGAAGAAGGTGGTTCCAAACAGCTTCTGGTTGAGGGCAAGGGCCACTGCCAAGGCCAGCACGATCCTGGCGGGGACTGTCACAGCCACAAAGAGCAGCGTGTTCTTCAGCACTTTAATGAAGGTGGGGTCGTTGGTGAACATGCGGATGTAGTTGCTCAGGCCGACCCACTGAATGGGACGCAGCAGATCCCATTCAGTGAAGCTGAGCAGCAGGGCAGCAAAGACAGGAAGGAAGGTGAATATCAAAAACCCGATCAGATTAGGCGTAAGAAAACCATAGGCTGCCATGATTTCCCGGCGCTCATTCGCACTTCTTCGTTTTTTTGCCTTCTTACCCTTGGCTAAACTCATCAATTAGTCCCCTTCCACACCGAACATTCTTGCTGCATTCTTGTAGAAAATCAGATCCTGCTCTTCAGGGGTCAGGCCGATTTCGTCAAAGTATTTCTGCCAGTTTTCAATGTCCGTTTTGACCCTGGGCAGGTCGCAGTCGGAACCGTAGACCAGTTTTTCCGGGCGGATCTCCCGCTTGATGTAGCCGCCGGTTTCAATGTGCCTGCGCACCACATCTCCGCCGGAAATGTCGAAGAAAAGGCGCGGTCTCCAACGTGCAACGGCGCAGGCTGTCATATAATCAGGCCAGCCCAGGTGGGCGCCGATCATGTACAGCTTGGGGAAGTAAGTGGCAATAGTGTCCAGGTAGATGGGCTGCATCCGTGCGGAGCCCCGTCCGTAAGGCGCCAGGCGAGCCCTGGCCCGCATCTGCTCGACCAGTCTTTCTTCAGCCTCTCCCGTGGGAATGGCCTTCCAGGCATCTTCGCTGCCGCCCATTAAGTAGTCGACGGGGCCGCCGATGATGCCGGTATGGAACAGGATGGGCATTCCTAGGGCTTCAGCCCGCTCATAGATCTCGAAATACTTTGGATCATCATAATTTCTGGATGGATTAATCAGTTTCAGGCCGCTAAAGCCGCGATCGTAGAATTGCTTGACAGCTTTTGGGGAATCTTCGTCCATGTTGAGCATAGCCATGCCTACGATTAGGTCGGGTCTGGCCTGGATGGCATCTGCAACAAGATCATTCCCGAGCTCAGGCCAGCCAAGCAGAGCGATTTTTACAATATTGGACTCTTCCGCGACTCTGACCAGCTCATCGAGCCAGCCTGCAGCTGAGTCCCGTGACCCTATTCTGTCGAACCAGCCGTAATGGACGTGAACGTCAAATACCCGCACGAAAAACCCTCCTTCGTCTTTGTGAAATTAGGGAGGACAGAAACCTTGACGGTTTCTGTCCTGCCATCCTTACCGCTTGGCTAAGAATTCTTCCACTTCAGCCCTAATGCCTGTCAGCACTTCTTCAGCAGTTGCTTCGCCGATGAAGAGGAGATCAAGGGCAGGTGTGATCACTGTCGAGTTCAGTTCTACATAGCCGTTAAAGAGCGGCGGGATCTTGCCGTGTTCGGTATCGTTCAGGAAGACTTCGCCGAATCCTTCTGGCAGTGCATTGACAAATGCATCTCTTGTTCCCTCGGAACGATAGGCAGGGACAGCTACGCCGGTGCTGGCGAAAATGCTTTGGCCTTGCTCGCCGCAGAGGAACTCAAAGAAGGTCCAGGCTTCTTCCAGGTGCTTGGTGTTGGCGGAAATTACGTAGCCGGCACCGCTCATGGAGTTGGCCCTAATGCCGTTAGGCCCTGTGGGCAGAGGTGCTACACCCCAGTTGAAATCGGCCTGCTGGAATGTGGGCACGCGGGCGGCATTGGTCATGGCCATGGCTACAAGACCGCTGGCAAACAGCTCAGTGGAGTTGCCCAGCTGCAGCATTTGGGCAAAGCTCGGTGCTACTTCGTACTTGTTGATCAGGTCAGCCATAAACTGCATTGCTTCAATTGTCTCAGGGCTGTCACCGATGTACTTCGTGGGATTGAGGGGATCGTCAAACATGTCGCCGCCGTTTTGATGGATGAAGTTGTAGTATTTGTTGCTTTCAAGCACCACTCCGTATTGGGTGACACGGCCGCGCTCATCGCGCTTGGTCAGCTTCTGCGCAGCTTCCAGGAACTCCTTCCACGACCAGGTGCCGTCGGGATAGGCTACACCAGCCTCATCAAACATGTCTTTATTGTAGTAGAGGATGGTGGTGTCGTTGTCCCGGGGGAAGCCGTAGAGCTCTCCCTCGTAGGAGAAGATCCGCAGCAGTTCGTCGTAGTAGGGGCTGGTGTCAAAGCCGTTCCTTTCGACCAGCTCGTTCAAGGGCATCAGAGCGCCTCGGGCTGCGTAGCTGGGTATGTTATTGAGGAACATGACGTCTGGAGCGGTTCCCCCGGCCATTTGGGTTTGGATGCGGTCAAAATAGCTGCTCCAGGGTGCATGCTGGGTTTCGATCTTGATATGTGGGTGGGCGGCTTCGAAGGCTTCAATGACCTCATAGTTGGGAGGCAGTTCATTCGGGTCGCCCCAGAAAGACCAGGTAATGGTCACTGGTTCCTGAGCAATTGCCAGTGCGCTTAGGCCCAGCAGAAGCAACAATAACACAGATACACTCAGCTTAAACTTTCTCATTTCAATCCTCCATTTCATTAATTGTTGTTCTGAGACTGAAGTTTTTCAGTGATTCCCCCATATCACCTCTTTCTGTGCTTTTCAACTGTTAGGTCGTAACACGTCAGACGACTGACAATCAAAATCACATACTATATTTATACGTGATTTGCAAATATCCTTCTAAGAAAAGAAAAAAACTACACGAGTTCGTGGGTTATACCTAACAAGTGGGCTAAATATTAACGTTTTCGTGAATAAAAGGGAGGTTGGCCGGCTTCTGGCCGCAGCCGCGGGATCTGGAGGGGCGCTGGAGGCAAGACTGTCTGGAGCATAGGCCAGATGCTCGCAGTTGCCTCATGTATATCCAGGCGGTGTTCTTGGAAGGATAACAACGAACTAAACTGGAGGAGGCTGATCATGGAAGTTCACTGCACGGTGAAAAACTGCCGGTGGTGGGATAAGAACTACTGTATAGCCCAGGCCATTTTGATCACCAGTGACGAGCTGGGCGAAGCGCTGCCTGAAAGCTACGATTATCAGCAGACTCAAAGCATTGTGCAGCAATATGGCGAGACAGCGGTGGATTCTTGCACCGCCACCTGCTGCAAGACCTTTGTGGCAGCTGATGGCTAAACCCTGGCAAAAAAGACACCTCGAGAAGGTGTCTTTTTGCGTAGTCCTTTGTTTAATTGCTCTTTCTCAAGACGGGGTAGCCGTCGTTGGCCGATTCAGTGATCTCCCAGATCCGGGCAAAATCCCAGCCGGCATAGGTGTCTTTTTCTTTCATCTCCTGGGTTGATTTCCCCAGGCCTGCGCCAAAGCGGCTGCCGGCTACCTGGCTGTCAAAATAAGATTTGCTTACTGTGCCAAAGTTCAGGCCGGTTAAGCCGCCCCTGTTGCCGGCGCCGACCAGATACACAGCGGCATAGCTTTCCGTGATTACTCCGCTGCCGTGGTTCTGATTGTGGCCCACCAAGCCTCCTACAGGGGATCCCTGTGCCTGGCCGAGGGCATAGGAACGGCTGATCCTGCCGCGATTGTTGCCCACCAGGCCGCCGACAAAGGAGGCAATGCCTGAAGCAGAGGTTAGACCGTTGGCGGAGGATCTTTCAATCACGCTCGCATTGAGTCCGGCTAAGCCGCCTACATTGGCGCCTCCGCTTACATTGGCGAAAGCTTTGGAATCCAGGATCGTTCCCCGATTGTCGCCAACCAAACCTCCTATGGACTGGCCCTGCCCTTGAACCCGGGCATTAACTGCACTGCAGTTTACGATCCGTCCGTGGTTGGTTCCGGCCAATGAACCGACACTGTTTTTCCCGGTGACGGCGGCTCCGTCCAAGGTCAGATTGGAGACAGTTCCTTCCGGGGAGATGCTGGCAAACAGGCCGACGCGGTCATTGCCAGGCAGGTCAATGTAGAGCGCATAGATAGCGTAGGCGGACTCGCCGCCGCTCAGACTTCCTGCAAAATTCTCGATGGGCTGCCAGCCGGCGCTGTCCTCTGCAGTTGCGCCTGCGTCAATGTCATTGCCCAGCTGGTAGTGGGCGGAAACATCATCTCTGATCCTCTGCAGCCCATGGAGATTGTGGATGAGGTAAGGCGATTCTGCATTGCCATGACCCTGCAGGGCTACTGTGAGGAGAGGTGAAACGGTCTCTAAGTCCTCAGAGGCGAAACTGAGGATATACTCACCCTCATGGAGGATCAAATTAGAAAACTCTGCCACGCCCCATTCATTGGTGATTGCCTCCTCGCTTCCGCTGACAAAGCCGTTGTGGGAGGAGACTGCGATTAGGCGTCCGCCTTCCGCAATCACATTGCCGTAGGCGTCATAAAGGGACAGCATGACAGGACCCAGCGGCACATTCGCCGTTCCCGTCTCGGGGAAGGTAAGCAGCCGCAGGTCGGCAGGCTCTCCCGGCAGCACAGTTACTTTCAAAGTGCTTTGGGATCCCTCAGCCTCCACCGTCAGCCCGTAGATTCCTGCCTTGGTTAGAGGTTCGGAGAACACAAATTCAGCTTCACCGTTCACAAAGGACAGAAGCTTCTCTTCGGCACTGCCTGCATCAGATTCGCAGTAGACCCTGACCGGGTACTCGCCGTCGGGGAGAGGCCCATCTGGGCTCGACAGGCCGATCCTGAGGACGAGGGGCATTCCGGCCACATACTCTGCCGCGGCCAGTGCTGCCTGCAATTCAACCGGCTCGCTTGGCAGCTCTTGAGCTTCAGCATGAAGGCCGGGTTCGACAGGAATGCCTGTTTCGGAATCTTCCTCCTCCGGTTCCGTTGGAGCAGGCAGGGCGGTGACAGCAAGGGAGCAGCTCCCGCCTTCCACCGCTATTATCAAGACATATTCTCCTGCTTCACTCAGGGGCTCCGCCAGAACAAACTCAGCTTCCCCATCCGCAAAGGGGAGGGTTCTTTCCTCCAGGCTCTCTTCGTCGCCCTCCCTGAAAACAGTGACAAGATACTCGCCGTCCAAAGCAGGCTTGTCCTGCTGCCTAAGACTAATCAGCAGCGTCAAAGGCTCTCCCGCCGTATATTCCGGGCTGGCAAGCTCGGCATAAACCTCAACTGAGCTCTCGTCTTCTGGAACGGGAGTAATGTGATACTCGGCGATGTAGGGGTCTGCACCCTCAATGGATACTCTTACCCAGTATGCACCGGCCAGTTCTGCTGGAACAGTGAGGGTAAGGGCGGCATAACTGTCTGTTATAGGGGCAGTTTCTCTAATCTCTGGTGTGAGGGAAGTGCCGTCTTCGCGCAAGAGCTCAGCCGCGACTGGGGTTCCCTCTTCTATGTTCACGGTTTCCACTTCTATTTCCACAATCTGCTCCCGTCCCGGTTCATGCTGAACCGGCAGGAGGCGGACGCTGTTGATGCGGGGAGCATCAGGATCGAAAACCTCAACTTGAAAACTCAAGGCGGTGTCCTGGTAGCCTTCCTTGCGGGCAATGACACGGAGGGAGGCCGTACCGATTTGAAGGGCTTTAACAACAAGACTCTCCTCGTCACTGGTAACTGCAACGATATTCTGGTTGTCGCTGGTTAAGATCAGCTCTGCATCGGCAGGCTCCATCGTCAGGTTAAATCTTCTGCTCTCCCCGACAGGCATGCGCAGGTTTGACAGCTCTTCGTAATCCCTGACCGCCACTGACTTATAGCCTGCACCGATACAGCCTGAGAGCAGCGCAGCTGCTAGAATGAGTATGAGCATATGTCGTCTATGTTTTCTGGCGGCAAACACTGCAGACACCTCCTGACTTTGTTAAAAAAATATTCTCCCTAAAGCGGAGAAGTCCTGCTGATCACCGCACCTGAAAGAGTGCTTTAGCGCTGTCAAGTTCTGCCCTTATTCTTTCCAGGTTGTTCTCGGCAATAAAGCACTCTAAGGACCACACACCGGCATAGCCCTGGGCGCCAAGTGCCGCGGCAATCCTGGGGAGATCAAGATCGCCGGCTCCGATGGGCAGGTGCATTTTCTGCAAAGTCCCGTCTGAGAGGTGGACATGGGCAATATTAGGCCCCGCCTGTTCGATGAAGGTCAACACCTGTTCAGTATCCCTGAGGTGGGTGATATCCAGCGTTACCCATTTTTCACTGCTGCCCAGATCCTTAAAGAGCCTGTTCAAGTCCGCCCAGTACTTCACGGAAACGACCTCTTTGTCACTGTCCATGTTTTCCACCGCAGCTAACACACCCTGGGCCTTGGCATAGGCAAGGATCTTGGCTAGGGAATCTACCTGGAACCTCCAGTGGGTCTGGGGGTCATCCAGGACAGAAAACTTGCTGCCCGGGTGGAGTACGAAAAGGCGGGAACCCAGATCTCGGGCAAGGTCGACGGCGTTAAATGTCTGGCGGAGGGATTCTGCCCTGATGCCCCTGTTGGGGCTGGCGATTTTAATATCAAAGATAGGGCAGTGGACAGTGGACCTAAGGTCAAGCCTCTCCAAGGCAGCTTTCAGCTCCTCGGCACTCGCGCCTTTGTCTTCATCCCAGGCATGATCAGCCCAGATCTCGGCGTAATCAAAGCCGCTCTCTTTAATGATCTCCAGGGCTTTCAGAATCGGCTGGCTGAAGAAAGTCATGGTAGTGACTCCAAATAACATCCCTGCTCTTCCTCTCTAATATTTCACTCCGGTAAAAATCATGCTTTGGATGAACTGCTTCTGTGCAAGCAGGAAAGCGACAATGATGGGGGCGGTGGCCATTACAGAGGCCGCCATCATCATGGGCCAGTCGGGGTACAGATCAGCCCGCATCAAAGAAAGACCAACCTGGAGTGTTCTCATGATGTCTCGGTTAATAATGATCAGGGGCCACATAAAATCGTTCCAGGCCCCCATAAAAGTGAACAGGCCCAGGGAAGCGAGGGCGGGCTTGCTCAGGGGCAGAACAATTCTGCTCAGCACCTGCATACGGCTGCAGCCGTCAATTATGGCCGCTTCTTCCAGGGAGACGGGCATGGACAGAAAGAACTGCCGCATCATAAAGGCTGCAAAGGGTCCGGCCAGGAAGGGCAGGGTGAGTCCTGCATAAGTGTCGATCAGCCCCATCTTGCGAATAAGGATATAAGCCGGGATGATCGTGGCCTGGCTGGGGATCATCATGGCAACCAGGTAGCCCAGGAAGATTACGTTGCGGCCGGGAAACTGCAGCCTGGCGAAGGCGTATCCGGCTAAGACCCCGGTAATCAGCTGGGCGCAGGTTATAATTCCGGCAACAAATAGGCTGTTCAGCCCATACCTAAGGAAGGGCTGTTCAGTCAGTGCCCGGTAATAGCCGGAGAAAGTGATCTTGGAAGGAAGCCAGGTCATCTCGTAGGTGAAGACCTCATCTTCTTCCTTCAGGGAAGAGAGCACCATCCAGGCAAAGGGCATCAGCATCAGGATGGCGAGACAGAACAGAACAAGGTAAATAATGAGCCGTTTGACCTGCATGGCCGTCTCCTTTCTTAGATTTCGTCCTTAAGCAGTCGGTTTTGCAGCAAAGTCAGCACAAAAATGGCTGCAAACAGCACCCAGGCTACTGCTGAGGCGTAGCCGCTGCGATAGAACTCAAAGGCTTGCTGGTACAGGTAGTAGACAATGACCATGGTGGCGTTGGCCGGGCCGCCGCCCGTCATCACGTAAATCTGGCCAAAAACCTGCATCGACTTGATCACGCTTACAATCACCGCAAAGCCGATGGGGCCCCGCATCATGGGAACTGTCACATGAACAAGCCGCTGCCAGGGATTCACTCCGTCCAGATCAGCGCTTTCCATCACTTCTTTGGGAATGTTCTGGAGCCCTGCCAGGAAAATCACCATGTTAAAGCCGAGGTTTTTCCAAATGCTGAGCAGGATCACAGAGGGCATGGCCCAGGCGGGATCTGTCAGCCAGCCGGGGCCTGAGATCCCGATTCTTGCCAGAAGGCCGTTGATCAGCCCGTAATTTGGCTCCAGCATCCAGGTCCACACAATGGATACAGCCACCATTGAAGTTATCACCGGGGCAAAGAAGGCGGCGCGAAAGAAGCTCTGCAGCCGCAGATTGCTGTTGAGCAGCACTGCCACAAGCAGGGACAGGGCTACGCCTATGGGCACCACGCCCAGGGTGTAATAGACGGTATTGGTTACAGCCCTTTGGAAGGTGGGGTTCTGCAGAAGATTGGCGTAATTGGCGAAACCTACAAAGGTTCGCTTAGGCGAAAGGAGCGATGCATTGAAGAAACTCAGGTACAGGGAATAGAAGATCGGATAGACGGTAAAGACGCAAAAGATGATCAATGACGGCAGAAGCGCCAAAATTGCTGTCTTGGTCTGTTCATTGCCCAGCCTGTTCCACTTTACCCGCATCGCTTTGCCCTCCTTTCATCTACCTCTACAATACGACAAATTGCCTGGGGGAACAAGGGTGGAAAATTAAAGGGCCGAGACCTGTTTTGGTCTTGGCCCTTTATGGAGTTTCACTGAGTGAAACTCGGAGATAAGGATTGAACTCACTCCACCGTGCGTTCGGAGTTATCTCGTTCCCTGCACAATCACCGCAGAGTTGCTGTTGCCAATCTGGGTGATGAAAGCGGAGTAGTGGTTTCCGCTCTGTTGAATCCTTGCTGCATTGGCATCGCCAACTTGGTAGATTCCTGCCCAGTTGCCCGTGCCCATCTGGTCCGAGACCGCAAGGTTGCGGTTTCCCAGCTGATAGGCACCAGCCCAGTTTCCCACACCGCTCTGCCATTGTTGAACAACGTTGCTGTCTCCATTTTGGTAGATATAGGCCCGATTGTCCTGACCTTGCTGGACCTGCTCGGAACTATTTTCATTTCCGTCCTGGTAAATGTATGCCAAGTTTACATAGGGTTCTGTCTCGTCTGCTTCGGAAGTCTGGAACAGAACGCTGAACCAGGCTTCCAAATCAACTGGCTGCATTAGCTCGGGGTGTTGGGCCAATGCGCTTGT